>JBFWWA010000726.1:0-2525 GCA_050246455.1 Planctomycetaceae bacterium | reverse complement strand
TCTCGTCCCTCGCCGAGCGACATCGACATCCCGCGCAGCACTTCGCGCGCGCCGTGCCGCTTGACGAGCCCGCGGACCTGGAGCTTATCGTCTGGTTTCGCGGTCATGCCGCACCTCCCTGCTTCAGCCGCCGCTCAATCGCGGCCGATGCAAGAGAAAGCGGGTAGCTCATCATCAGGTAAAGCAGGCTCGCGATGATCGCCATCTCGACGAACAAACCGGTGCTCTTGGCCCCCATCGAATAGGCTTTCGATAATTCCTCGACGGCAATGACGGAACAGACCGCGGTGTCTTTGAAGAGCGCGATGAAATCGTTTGCTGTCGCCGGGAGGACGACGCGCACCGCCTGCGGCAGAATCACGCGACGCACCGCAACGCCTCGCGACATTCCAAGAGAGAGCGCTGCCTCCATCTGGCCGCGCGGAATTGTCTGCAGCCCGAGCCGGATGATCTCCGCTTCGTACGCGGAATAATTGACGGCCAGGGCGACGACTCCCGACCAGAAGGGACTCAGCGACAATCCCTCCGGCAGGATTCCCGGCAGAATGAAATAGACGACCCACAGCTGAAACGCCAGCGGCGTGCCGCGCACGATCTCGATATAAAACGTAAAGAGTGCGCTCGCCAGCCGCGGCAGCAACCCCCGGCTGGATCCGAAATTGCCCAGGAGCGGCGTATCCCACGCCCGTGCAAGAGCCGCGAGCAGTCCGATCAGTATCGCCAGCGGCATCGAGATGACTGCAAGCAGTACCGTCACCCGCGCCGCCTTGAGCAAAAGCGGCAGTTCCGCCCAGACCGTGCTCCAGACACTCCGCGTCCGCGTTCGCAGCCCGCCGGACCACTGCGCCCATTCCGCCGGCAGCCGTTCCTGCGTGCTGTTCCACATGCCGTACGTCTCGTAGATCCGGCGGAGTTCGCCGCTGTCGTAGATCCTCCGCAGTGCGCCGTTGAATTGCTCAATGATCGCGCCGTCCTCCGGCCGGGCATAGGCGACATAAAAGCCCGGAGCGACCGGCTCGCCGATGATCGCGAGGGAGGGATGCCGCTTCAGTCGATCGACATAGAAGGAGAGAATCGGCAGATCCTGCACCGTCGCGTCGAGCTGTCCGGTTTCGACAAGCCGGAGCGCTTCGGTGCTGCCGGTGTATCGCAGAACTTCGCAGCTCTCGCCGTACTTTTCAGTGACATACTCGTCGGCGGCTGATGCTTCGAGCACACCGACGCGGGGCTTTCGTCCCGAAAGCGGCTTCGCGAGATCGTCCCATGCTCTTAACCCCCCCTCACCGCCGTGCGCGCACAGGCCGAGTTCATAGATGTAATACGGCAGGCTCGAGAGACTCCGCTCGGCGCGTTCCGGAGTGTATTCGTAACCGTTGAGCGCGAGGTCGATATCTTTCCGCGAAAGGGAGAATGCGAACGTACTCCATTCAATCTGCACGAATTCGGTCGGTACGCCGAGCTCACGCCCGAGCGCCGCCGCCAGATCGACCTCGAATCCTTCAATCTTCGACGGATCGTCCTCGTTCGGAAAAATGTACGGCCCGCCCCCTTCGCGATCCGCCCCCCAGCGGATCTTCGCAGGGGATCCGCTCGCATCGTCGGCCGCATCGGTCGTGCCGGAGAACGTGCCGGCAAAAAACAGCGTCGCAACGACGGCTGCACTTTTGACGAAATGTCGCGGATACGAGGCCCCCCGAGCCGTTCGGCCAATGCGCGACGAGAACGTACCGTTCATTCCGTCTCCCTGCTGAACACTACTTTCCCGAGAATTTCGGCGGACGTTTTTCGAGGAAGTGGGCGACGCCCTCGCGGAAATCGCTCGAACCGAAACTCTCGAACATCTCGTCGTTGGCATCCTCGATGGCTTCACCGAGCGTCTGGAACAAAGCGCCGTAAACCTGCCGTTTGATGACGCGCATCGAACGTGGTGAGACATTCGCAGCCAGCTCGCCGGCGTAGTTGCGAACGGTGTCGATCAGATCGTCGTTCGGTACGACCTGGCTGACCAGCCCCTGCCGGAGGGCTTCGGCCGAGTCGATCATTCTCGCGGAATAAAGCAGATCGAGCGCGTTCGAGACCCCGACGAGCCTCGGCAGCATCCAGCTCAACCCATGCTCGGCGATCAGGCCGCGGCGCGCGAAGGCGGTGCCGAATCGCGCCTGCTCGGAGGCGATGCGAATGTCGCAGTAAAGAGTGAACACGAGACCGAGCCCCACCGCGGGGCCGTTGATGGCTGCAATCGTCGGCTTGGAAAGGGCCGGGAAGTAGCTGTACGTCTTGGAGAAATCCGGAAGGGCTCCGGGGACGTCGCGCGGCGGGCAGATTTTCTCCCGTTGCTCCTCGCGGTTGTAGTTCTTCCAGTCGACCGAAGTGACCCAGGAGAGAACTTCCATGTCGGCACCCGCACAGAAGCCCCGTCCCGCCCCGGTGACGATGATGACCTTTACGGCATCGTCCCGATCCGCTTTGACAGCCGCGTCGTAAATCTCCAGCTCCATCTGCGGAGTCCAGGCGTTCAACTTGGT
>JBFWWA010000725.1:0-2538 GCA_050246455.1 Planctomycetaceae bacterium | reverse complement strand
TGTCCGGCCGACCGGGATGCTCGGCTCGCCGGTCCGTGAAAAGGTTTGACCGTGACAGCGGCCGTCCCCACATCCGAACCCGCACTCCGCACGCCGTCTGCGGCCGCCGCGGCATGGGGGAGCCTGTGGCCGCTGCTGGTCGGAATCGGAATCGCGCTCGCCGTGCATTTCACCGCGCCCAAGCTGCTGAATGCGTACTACGCGCGACTGGTGCTCGACGTCGGCATCTGGATGATCATGGCGGTCTCGCTCAACATCGTGAACGGAATGACCGGCCAGTTCTCGATCGGGCACGCCGGCTTCATGGCGGTGGGCGGATATGCCGCGGGGCTCGTGACCTACTACGTTTCGTTGCTGCTGTGGAAATCGACCGGCGTACACGGCGGATTCCTCGGTTCGGGCGAATGGCTGTTCGCGATGTCGTGCATCGTGGGGGGGCTCGTGGCCGCGGCAACAGGTTATGTCGTCGGACTGCCGTCGCTCAGGCTGCGCGGCGACTACCTCGCGATTGTCACGCTCGGCTTCGGCGAGATTGTCCGGGTCGTTCTGCAGCAGACCAACAAGACTCTCGGTTCCTGGGAAGCAGTGCAGAATGCAGGCTGGAAGGAACTGATCCCGCCGCCGGTCGGCGGAGCGATCGGCTTCGCGGGGCTGCCAACGTACACGAACCTGTTCTGGGTTTACCTGTTTCTGGCGGTGACGGTTCTTGCGGCGCTACGGCTGAAGAAGTCGAGTCTCGGCCGGGAAATGCTCTCGGTCCGCGAGGACGAGATTGCCGCACAGGCGATGGGAGTGAACATTACTCGGCAAAAGGTCCGTGCATTCGTGCTCGCGGCGTTCTTCGCCGGCGTCGGGGGCTCGCTTTACGCCCACGAGATCGGCGTGATCATCAGCCCGCGCGATGCCGGATTCCAGAGGTCATTCGATCTCATCATCATGGCGGTTCTCGGCGGACAGGGTTCCGTCACCGGAGTGATGCTGGCGGCTTCGATCCTGACGGTCCTCCCCGAACCGCTGCGCGATTTCAACGAATACCGGCTGATCGTCTACGCGCTGGTGCTGATCGTGATGATGATTGTCCGGCCTCAGGGACTCTTTGGAGCGTACGAAATCTGGGACTACTTCCCGTGGCGCTCGAAGAAGGAGACCGCATGAGTCCCCTTCCCGGTTCGATCGCCGCGTCGTCGGCCCCCGGCTCGTCGTTACTGAACGTTCAGGGAATCGGCATCGCTTTCGGTGGCCTCAAAGCGGTGCAGGATTTCTCGCTGCAGCTTCCGGCGGGGCGGCTCTACGGATTGATCGGTCCGAACGGCGCGGGGAAAACGACGGTCTTCAACTTGCTGACGGGGGTCTATCGTCCGCAGTCGGGCCGGATTGTTCTGGCAGGTTGTGAGACCTCCCGCTGCAAGCCACACCAGGTTACCGCCGCAGGACTTGCGCGAACGTTTCAGAACATCCGGTTGTTCCGCGGGCTGAGCGTGCTCGATAACGTTCGCCTGGCGTCGCAGATTCACGGCCGGCACGGGCTCGTCCGCACGCTCTTTCGGACTTCGAGCTACCACGCGCAGGAGGCGGCGTTCTATAAACGATCGCTCGAGCTGCTGGAACTCTTCGGACTGGCGGAACGGGCACACGAGGAAGCGAACTGCCTCAGCTATGGCGATCAGCGACGGCTCGAAATCGCCCGCGCGCTCGCGACCAGCCCGAAAGTTCTGTTGCTCGATGAACCCGCGGCGGGAATGAATCCGCAGGAGAAACTGAAGCTTGCATCGCTCATTCAGGAAATTCGCGAGAAGTTCCAGGTCTCGATTCTGCTGATCGATCACGACATGGGGCTTGTCATGAAAATCTGCGAACGCGTCACCGTTCTTGACCACGGCATCGTCATTGCCGAGGGAACTCCGGCGGAAATCCAGAACGATCCGAAAGTGATTGCAGCGTACCTGGGCGTCGCGGAAACGGAATGAATAGTGATCCGCATTCAGTCATCAGCCATGAGAATACCGACGGCAAGCCGTCGGCTTGGGTTTTGTCGTTTGTGTATTCGTATTTTCCGGTAGCCCGTAGCCGGTAGTCGGAAGCCCGTCTCCCATGCCGCTTCTTGAAGTCGAAAACCTGAATGTCGCATACGGCGCAATCGAGGCGCTGCGGGGAGTTTCTCTGCACGTCGAGAAGGGAGAAGTTGTGACGCTGATTGGTGCGAACGGCGCCGGGAAGTCGACAACGCTCCGTGCAATCTCCGGACTGCTCCGCGCGCGAGACGGTGCGATTCGCTTTGAAGGTCGCCCGCTCCGCAACATTTCCGCCCATCAGATTGTGCGGCAGGGACTGGTGCACGTTCCGGAAGGGCGAGGCATTTTCGCGAACCTTACCGTCGAAGAAAACCTCCAGCTTGCGACGTTTGCACGCCGTGCGGAAGGGAGCGTGAAGGAAGACCGTGAGCGCGCGCTCGAGCTCTTCCCGCGCATCCGCGAAAGGCTTACGCAGAACGCGGGGACACTTTCCGGAGGTGAACAGCAGATGCTGGCGATCGCCCGC
>JBFWWA010000724.1:0-2565 GCA_050246455.1 Planctomycetaceae bacterium | reverse complement strand
GCGTCACTTCGCTCGGCGGCGCGCCGGTGGAAGTGGATGCCTGGCAGCTCGACGCGGTCTACAGCGGCACGCAGAAATGCCTCAGCTGTCCGCCGGGACTCTCGCCGGTGACTTTCAGCCCGCGCGCGGTCGAAGCGATCGAGAAACGGAAGACGAAAGTCGCGAGCTGGTACATGGACATGACGATGGTCCGCAACTACTGGGGCCAGGAACGTTCGTACCATCACACCGCGCCGATCAACATGAACTACGCGCTTCACGAAGCGCTCCGGCTCACATTGGCCGAGGGACTCGAAGCACGCCACCAGCGACATATGCGGAACCACCTCGCTCTCAAGGCGGGGGTCAAAGCGCTTGGCATGGAATACGCAGTGGCGGAAGGGCATCAGCTTCCGATGCTCAACGCCGTGCAGATTCCGGCAGGCGTCGACGATATCGCGGTTCGCAAACAACTGCTCAACGAGTTCGGAATCGAAATCGGCGGCGGCCTCGGATCGATGAAGGGCAAAGTCTGGCGCATCGGCCTGATGGGAGTTGCCAGTTCCGCCGCGAACGTGCTCCTGTTCCTCGCAGCGATCGAGCGCTGCCTGAACGATCAGGGGAAGAAGACGAACCCGGGCGCGGGAGTGGCGGCGGCCAACGCGGCATACTCGAGCAACTGATGGGAAATCGGATGCGATCTCCCATCCTGATCCTGCGAAACCGGTGCGCCCATTCGACTGTGCCAAAACTCATCGGAAATTCAGCATTGACGGGGCCCTGACAGTCTGTCAGGAATGGGATGTTCTCCGCGAGGGAAACGCATCCCTCAAGACGCTCACACTCAGGAATAGCCGCCATGTTCGACGTTTCGAAGATTTCCGAGGCCGTGAAGTATGAGGGAGGCTTCAGTCGACGGCTGTTCCTTGCCTACGGGGCAGCGCTCTCGTCAATTCCGTTCGTCGCCGCACGGGCGGAAGGGCCGGTGGTCCGCCGTCCGAAAACCGACGGCGACCCGTTTACCTGCGGGGTCGCATCGGGCGAACCCGATCACGAAAGCGTTGCCCTCTGGACACGTCTCGCACCCAGACCGAAGGAGGGGGGCGGGATGCCGCGCGAGGCGGTCGAGGTGCAATGGGAAGTCGCCGAAGACGACGCGATGAAGAACGTCGTCCAGAAGGGGACAACCTTCGCCACGCCGCAGCTCGCGCACTCGGTGCACGTCGAAGTCAACGGCCTCAAGCCGGATCGCTGGTACTGGTACCGTTTCCGGATCGCCAACGCGGAAAGCCCGGTCGGCCGGACGCGCACCATGCCTCATCCGCACACGCTCCCCGAGAAGCTCAAGTTCGCCTTCGCCTCCTGCCAGCACTTTGAAGGGGGATTCTTCACCTGTTACCAGCACATGGCGAAGGACGAGCTCGATCTGGTCATTCACCTCGGCGACTACATCTACGAGGGACCCGGCCGCGGCGAAGAACCACGCCGGCACGTCGGGCCGAAACTGCAGACGCTCGCCGATTACCGCAACCGGCACGGGCAGTATCATTCCGACCCGCTCCTGGTCGCAATGCATCAGCAATGCCCGTGGCTCGTGACGTGGGACGATCACGAAGTTGAAAACGACTATGCGAACCACATCTCGCAAGACAAGGGAATGGACCCCGTCAAGTTCCTCGAGCAGCGCGCGAATGCCTACCAGGCGTATTACGAACATATGCCGCTCCGGCGCATGTCGGTTCCGCACGGACCCGACATGAAGATTTACCGGACGATCAACTTCGGCCGGCTTGCCTCGTTCCAGGTGCTCGATACCAGGCAGTACCGCACCGACCAGCCTGAGGAAACCGAGCTGACTGGTGAAGTTGTGAGTCCGAAGAACACCATCCTCGGATCCAAGCAGGCGAAGTGGCTGAAGGGGGCACTGCTCCGTTCCCCCGCCACATGGAACGTCATCGCACAGCAGGTGCTGATGGCGATGGTCGGCCGTGAATTTGAAGGGGTCCGCCGCTACTCGATGGATAAGTGGACAGGCTACGTGCACGATCGGATCAGCCTGGTGAAGTTCATGGAGGAACGGCAGGTCTCGAATCCGGTCGTCCTCACCGGCGATATTCACTCTAGCTGGGTCAACGACCTGCGCGTCGATGATCGCAAGCTTGACGAACCCGTCGTCGCGACGGAATTCGTCGGCACGGCTCTCTCAAGCAATGGAAACGCCGGTCCGGAAACCGAAGGGCTCGAGGATCTGCTCCTTGCAAACCCGCACGTCAAGTTCCACAACCGGCAGTCGGGCTACGTCCGCTGCACAATCACTCCTGAAGAATGGCGAACCGATTTCCCGGTCTGCGCGGAGATCGTCAAACCAAACGGCCCGGTACGCATCGCGGGATCGTACGTGGTGGAAGCAGGCAAGCCGGGCGCGATGCCTGTCTAGCATTTTGGAGCACAGACATTCCTCAGTACTTCCAAGATTCGCTGATCGCACAACAGTGGATTTTACAACGGGTTGCGACGCGGCACTCTGATTGAGGCTGGTTGCATGCAATCGTCGATCGAACCCGGAGCCCGACGGGAGTTCGCAAT
>JBFWWA010000723.1:0-2566 GCA_050246455.1 Planctomycetaceae bacterium | reverse complement strand
GGAGACTGCCGCGCGTAATTCCGAGAATCTTCGCCGCCTTCGATTGATTGCCGTCGTGTTCACTGAGAATACGAGTGACGAGGTATCGTTCCATGAAGGCAAGCGTTTCGGCGTAGAGATCGCCGGAATCGGTTTTCAATCGCTCGTCGATAAACGCCCGCAGATCGGTCTCGGCAGCGGCATGCCGTTCGTGAGAGTCTCCCGACTCGGCATCCGGCCAGCGAACCTTCTCGGGAAGGAATTCCGGGACGACCACCGGTCCCGCGGAGCGAAGGAGCGTCTGCTTCACCACGTTCTGCAGTTCACGGACGTTTCCGGGCCAACCGTACGACATCAGAACTTCGAGAGCTTCGGGGGAGATTCCGTGAATCTCCTTTTCGAACTGCTTGCTGTAGATTGCGAGGTAATTCTCGAGAAGCGGGACCATATCCTCGCGGCGCTCGCGAAGCGGCGACAGCTGAATGGTGAACCCGCTGAGTCGATAGTACAGGTCGTTCCGGAACTCTCCCTCTTCAACCATCTTCTCGAGATCGCGATTCGTCGCGGCAATGACGCGGACATCGGTGCGGATGGTCTTGTTGCCGCCGACCCGCTCGAACTCCTGCGACTGCAGAACGCGCAGTACCTTGCTCTGCACGAGGGGAGACATATCGCCGATTTCGTCGAGAAACAGCGTCCCCCCCTGACATTGCTCAAACTTCCCGATGCGCTGCTGATCGGCACCGGTGAAGGCCCCCTTCTCGTGACCGAAGAGTTCGCTTTCCAGAAGGGCATCGGGAATCGCCGCGCAGTTCACGGCAAGAAATGGACCATTCGCCCGGGCGCTGTGCTGATAGACGGCGCGCGCGACAAGTTCCTTGCCGGTTCCGCTCTCGCCCCGGATGAGGACAGTGACATCCTGCGGCGCGACGCGGCCAATTGCCTTATACACTTCCTGCATGGCGGCGCTGCGGCCGACAAGAATGTCGCCCCGCGCCCCGTTGCCATTGACCGAGCCGACGGCGGTTGTGGTATCGGGAACCTCAACCGGGACGTTCATCAGGCGGCGAATCTTGATTGCCTGGTGCACCAGTTCCTGAATCTGCGAGACCGAAAGAGGCTTGAGGAGGTAGTCGTACGCTCCCATCGTCATTGCGCGAATCGCCGTCTCGCTGCTTTCCATAGACGTGATGAAGATCAGCGGCAGCTTCGGGTCGGCCTTCTGAATCTGCTCGAACATGTCGAGCCCGGAAGTGTTCGGGAGCATGATGTCCAGCAGTACGACGTCCGGCTTCCGTTCGGAAAGGAGCTTCATCCCTTCCGTCGCGGTTCCCGCCACATGCACTTCAACATCTTCACGCTCCAAAGCCTTCCGAACCAAATGCTGAATCGAACGATCGTCATCGATCACCAGTACGGAAGACATTCCACAGACTCCTGAACGAAAGGGATGCATCCATCGGACGGATCGTCTGATGGACTCACAGCCGTCGGGAACGGAAAAAACCATTTCCCGGACCGTGCATCGACCGCCATCCTGCCGCGCGGCGACCGGCACCGCGAAGAAACCTCGCGCGATAACGGCAGGACGAGGGAGTCAATTTTCTCCCCCGATCGAACGATCCGCAAGCGATTTCTTGCATTTCCCTGGGGACCGTCACGTCTCGGGTTCAACCGAATGGAACTCAACAGTCAGTGAAGTCGGGGAAAGTGTGACGCCTTAACGTAAGTCCCCTGCCAGGGATCGCTTCGCGCTGATGCGTGAAAGCTGCTGCGCACTCCGGGAGGGAAATCTGAGACGCGCTGTACCACTGAACATTAGCGTCGTAATGCGTTTATGGCTCGTTCCGGCATTCCGATCTCCCCCCAAATGAGGCATCCGGCATTCCGGTTGCACGCAAAACAGACCGTGTCGGAACTGAGTGTCGATGATTCCAGAGGAGAGCGAAATGAAACTGAATTCAATGGAAGATCTGCTGCTGCACGAAATCAAGGACCTCTACAACGCCGAGAAGCAGCTCATGAAGGCACTTCCGCGGATGGCCAAGGCGGCGGCATCGAGCGAACTCGCCGAGTTGATTGAAGCACACCTCGAGGAAACCGAGAAACAGGCCGAACGGCTCGAAGACATTCTTCAACAACTGGGGAAAGCAGCCCGCGGAACCACCTGCAAAGCGATGGAAGGCCTGGTGAAAGAAGGGGCCGAATTGATCGAGGAGGAGGGGGATCCGGCCGTCAAGGACGCCGCTCTGATCGCCGCCGCGCAGCGTGTCGAACATTACGAAATCGCCGGATACGGGGCGGCGCGAACATTTGCACAACAGCTGGGCCTCAACGACATCGCGGAGCTGCTGCAACAGTCTCTTGACGAGGAACACGCGGCCGACCAGAAGCTCAACGAACTTGCGATGTCGCACATCAATCCGAAGGCCGAAGCCGTTCACGACTGAACGCGTTTCGGATCCACTTACTAATCGACGAGCGGCGGGTTCTCCTGAGAATCCGCCGCGCATTTGTTTCAGCCGCTCCGTCCGCATTTGCTCGAACAGAAGCGTGATTCTCAATCGATCAATCCGAAGTCAATGCG
>JBFWWA010000722.1:0-2567 GCA_050246455.1 Planctomycetaceae bacterium | reverse complement strand
GATCGAGCGCTTTCTTCTCGGCCCGGTAGTCGTCGGTCTGGTTTGTCGGATGCCAGGGGGTGGCGCCGGGCTTCGAATCTCTCGGAAGTCCGTAAACGCGTCCCGTGCTGTTATCGATGTGGCCGGCGAGGACCGATGTATCGACCAGGATGCGGGCTCCGAACTCCCCGACGGCACGGTTGCAGAAGAAAAGATCTTCCGTGCCGCGCTTCGTGTGAATTCCGGACGCGTCGACGGTCTGCACGTTGACCGTTTTGAAGAGCGGCTCGTCCCCCGGTGCTTCCGCCATCCGCTTCAGCAGAGAGGAGCGAATGAGCGTGAGCCCCATGTGGACGCCGGTTACACCTTCGGTCAACAGATCGCCGATGCTCCAGTCCCAGCACGGCCCCGCTCCGTCTCCTTTGTAGATGAGCGGTTCGGGGATCTCGGTCTTCGCGCAGTAGACGCCGGCGAAGATGTCGTGTTTCGGAAAGTGTCTCGCGCGGAGAAAGAGTTTCTGAATGGCGTCGTACTGGGGAATGACGTCGTAATCGAGAAAGAACAGGAACTCCGGCATCGGCGCATGGTCGAGCACGGCCTGCACGGCCCGCTGCCGCGCCTCCCCGACTTCGAGACCATCGACGATGATCTGAAACGTGAAGAAATTCGTCGGCATGACAAGCGCCATCCGCGCGCGATGCCACTGCGCCGTCACCGGCGCGAGACGCGGCCCGAGCGGCCCCGGCGTGAACGGAATCGGCGTGCAGAAGGCGAGTCCTATGTTGACCTGGTGCATGGGATTCGGGGATCGGAGTTTGGGAATAGGGAAAGTCGGGCTTCGGGTGGTCAGACTTCAGGTCAGACAAAGAACTTGAAGCGCCTGTTCTTCCTGAAGCCCGAAGCCTGAAGCCAGATCGCCTGCTACGCTGTTCCCGCGATGATCTGGTACGAGATGCGAATCTCGTCGGATGCGCCGCGGTTGATGCTGTCGGTGCCGAGCACGCTCCGCGCGATCATGTGCTGCGTTGCGTTGTTCGTCGCGAAGAGTCCGACTTCGTGGATCTGGCAGGCGTTGCCGTTCGACGCGAAGGTGCCGTTGTATTGCAGCGTGCGCGCGCCGGCGTCGCTCGCCACCATCGAGGCCTGCGACAGATGCACGATCTGCGTGGAGGCGACGAGCGAATCCTGCGTCGAAGCGGCGGCGGTTGTGCTCGTGCCGATGGCCATGGCCGAGGCCCAGCGCGAAGCGCCGTTGGTGTCGCTGGCGAGCATTTCGATCAGCCGGTTCAGGCCGTAGGTCGCCATGATGTTGCCGGTGTGGTCGATGCGATGCTTCACCGTTCCGTCAGGCGCGACGATCTCCGCCTGGACCCGGTTCTGGAGCATCAGCGGACAATGCGCCGCCGGATTCGCGAGGGGAGTCGATCCCGGCCGCGTGATTCCTTGTAGTCGATTCATTTTCCTCTCCTGGAACGTTCCGGACGACGGCGACAAAAACCCGATCGCCGATTCCGGTTTCATGTTGGTAAGGGGGCATGCTGAGGACTCAGGTTTCCGGAATCAGGAGCCAGGGCATGCAGGGGAGTTCGTCATTTTTCCTGACTCCTGAACCCTGACACCTGACTCCGTTCTCACAACACCGGGTCGCCGATCGCTTCGCCGGTCGTTGTGCCGACGGCGGCCGCTTCTTCGGGAAGCGGAAGGCCCGCCTGACCGGTCGCGCCGGGGACGGGGCCGATCGGATACTGCTTCAGAAACGGCAGAACGATCGTTGCCGGAATTCCCTGCAGCAGTTCGTAGAGGTCCTTTTCCGTCGGGAGATTGAAGATCGGCCCCGGCTTGTCGAGCGCTTCGATGTTCACGACGGCGCTATCGGGGTGGTACTGCGCGTAGTGCGCTTCGCCGAACTGGAACTCGTCCTTCTTGAGATCGTCCACCTTGAGAGCGAGCAGCTCGCTTCCCATGCGGATTTTGATTTCGCGGAAATACTGCCAGACGTCCTTCGCCATCGTCGCGGTGATCGTCAGCGCGAGGTTGTTGTCGGAGTGCTGGTAGATGTTCGTCAGCGCGATCATCACGAGGTCGTTGTATTCGGCGAGCCACTTGTTGCGGACGAGGCTTGCGCGGAAGTACGGAACGGGATGGATCGTCCAGATGAGCGGGGCGGGACGGGCGTGCCCTTCCTCGAGACGAATCTCGGGATAATCCTTCTGGCGGGAGACGAGGATCGACTGCACGCGGTTGATCATCTTTCCAAGCCGTTCGATCGTGTTGCGGCTTGGCGGCTGCAGGCGCATGGAATCGACGTGCGTCATCACGAAGAGCTGATTGCGGCCGATCTCATCGGCGAGTCCGTGAATCGAACGGTTGAGCGTGCCGACGTTCTCGGTTCCGAAGGCGGGAACGCCGAATCCGAGCTTGTTCCACGGGTCACAGTCGTACAACAGCACCTGATCGCTTCCGAAAGACATGGGGAGGTTCCTTGAGTTGTGGGTGGGGGCTACGGGCTACGGGCTACCGGAATTTCGGATCGCGGATTGTAGTTTCGGGTGTTGTGAATCAGCAAACCTGTGAGGACGTGTTGGACT
>JBFWWA010000721.1:0-2568 GCA_050246455.1 Planctomycetaceae bacterium | reverse complement strand
AAGCTCGCCGAGCAGACTTTTGCACAGCTCGCAGCGAACTCGCCCGAGCAGGCATTCAACGAACTGCTGATTGCCGTGCAGGAAGAGTCGGAGGTTCATCGCATCGTCCTCCCGTACCGCGCGTGGGATCTGCTCGACATTGTCGGAAGGGAGCATGCCCACACCCTGCTGCGGCAATCGGTTCGCTATTGCGTCGACAATGAGTCGCCGAAGTACCGTGCCAACTGCCGGGCAGGTGCGGATGAACTTCCAAAGCTTTTCGATCAGTACAAACTCGCCGGCAAGACGCCCGGCAAGAAACAACCCGATGGAAATTGG
This sequence comes from Planctomycetaceae bacterium, assembly GCA_050246455.1. GTDB lineage: Bacteria > Planctomycetota > Planctomycetia > Planctomycetales > Planctomycetaceae > CAZVJA01. The sequence continues at coordinate 2,250 of JBFWWA010000721.1, read as the reverse complement.
GTCGATTCGCTGGCTCGAACCATCTTCGAGTCTGAACCGGCGCGCGCAGCGGACGCGGTCGCTGCGGCACTGGCTGAGGGAATCTCTCCCGAACTGGTTGGAGAGGCGATGTCTCTTGCAGCCAACCAGCTTGTTCTTCGAGACCGCGGACGAACTGCCGAGCAGGCGCGGCCCGGCAAACCGGTCGGCAGCGTACATGGTGATTCGATCGGAGTGCACGCGTGCGATTCTGCGAACGCGTGGCGGAACATGGCGCGCGTCAGCAACAGTCGCAACACCATCGCAAGCCTGATCCTCGGTTCCTATCAGGTGGCGTTCGACCGCGCACGCTGGGGAGAAAGCTTCCTCAAATGGCAGCCGTACCCGACCGACGAACACCGCGAACTCGTCAAGATGTCCTCTGCACCCGATCTTCTCCGCAAGGCCGAGGAGTCGATCCGCGCGAACGATCAGGCGCGCGCCGTGGCCGTGGTGGCGCGCTATTCCGAGCTGAACCAGCCGCACGAACCGGTTTTCCAGTTGCTTTTGAAGTTCGCGATCAGCGAGGATGGTTCGCTGCACGCCGAGAAGTATTTCCGAACCGCAAGCGAGGAGTTTGCTGCGACCCGACCGGAGTTCCGTTGGCGGCAATTGATGGCGCTCGCGCGCGTCACGGCCAGCGAGTTCGGCAACCCCGCCCCGGGTTACCAGCAGGCATTGCAGCTCCTTCCGAGTTGACGATGGGACGAGATGATCAGTCATATTCACAAGTTTCGAGAGAAACTCGCTGCCGGTCGATTTTGTCTTGGAACGGGAATTACGTTCGCCGACCCTTCCGTTGTGGAAGCGCTTTCACCCAGCGTCGATTTCTTCTGGATCGACCTGGAGCATAACCCCACCAGTCTCGAATCTCTGCTCGCGCATCTCATCGCCGCCCGAGCGGGAGGTGCGCCGGCGCTCGTGCGCGTGCCGAGTTCCGACATCGCCTGGACCAAGCGGGTTCTTGATTCCGGAGCTGAGGGAATCATTTTGCCGCAGGCGGGCTCTGCCGCGGAGATCCGCGCGTTCGTTTCGTCCTGCCGATATCCCCCGATGGGGACTCGGGGCTTCGGACCACGCCGACCGACCAACTATGGCCGTTTTGGCGGAAAGGAATATCTGCAGTTTGCAAACGAGAACGTGTTCGTCGTTGCACAAATTGAGACCGTCTCCGCACTGAATGAGATCGACGAGATCGTCCGGATTCCCGGGCTCGATTCGCTCGTCGTCGGGCCTTATGACCTCTCCGGTTCGATGGGAATTCCCGGACAGGTGCACGATCCCCGGGTGCTCGCGGCAATTGAAACCGTCGTTGCCAAGGCTCGACCCGCCGGCATCTGGGTCGGAATGGGAATGGGAGCCGATTCCGGTCACGCCCTCGAGGCGGCGCGGCTCGGCGTGAACTGGGCGCAGTGCGGCAACGACTTCGAGTTCATGATCCGCGCGACCGAGAAGTTGTATGCCGAGGTTCGGAAGGAGCTGAAGTAGCGGCACCTGAAGGCGAGCGAGGCCGCGCATCAAATCCTTGCGGCCGTAAAAAAAGAAATGGCGGCCCGCGCGCAGCCCCGGTAGATTGACGGCATCGGTCGATCTCCCAGTCGCATCCGCTTCTTTTTTTTTGATGAGGCTCGCCATGAGACTCGTGCGCTCAGTCTCGTACGCGCTTTGCATTCTGGCATCGGTCACACATCCAGCCTCTTCTTTCGACGACCGTCGCGATGACGCATCGAAACGGCAGCTCGTCAAAGAAGATATTGAGCGGATGATGGTCACTCTTTCCAACTGGGACCGTTGGGGGAAGGACGACGAGCTCGGCGCGCTCAACCTCATCACTCCCGAGAAACGAAAACAGGCTGCGGCCCTGGTGCGCGAAGGGGTCTCGGTCTCATTCGCCAGAGATGTCATCAAGGACGGAGCAGAGACCCCCGCCGGCTTCACCCACACAATGGTCCAGACCGGCCTGTCGGAAATGGAAGTCGGCTCGGCCGGCGATGAGTACCGAATCCGGTACCACGGCTTCACGCTGACCCACATGGATGCTCTCTGCCATCTGTTCTACAAGGGGAAGATGTACAACGGGTTCTCGCAGAAGGACGTGAACGAGAAGGGAGCCGGAAAACTCTCGGTGCTGAAGATCAAACAGGGAGTCTTCACCCGCGGCATCCTGATGGATATGCCGAAGCACTTCGGCGTCGAGTTCCTGAAAGGCGGGCAGGCGATCTATCCCGAAGA
>JBFWWA010000720.1:0-2578 GCA_050246455.1 Planctomycetaceae bacterium | reverse complement strand
AGATCACAGCCGGGTCGGTTTATCACCGTCTGCGGGTCGAGCGGGGGCTCCGGCCGGACATTTCTCGCCACGAATCTCGCCGTCGCACTTTCACGAACGCAATCGCGTGCCTGCCTGCTCGATCTGGACCTTCAAGGAGGCGACGCTGCCGCTTCGCTCAACCTGAAACCGCGCTACAGCGTCTGTGACCTGTGCCAGAATATTGAACAACTTGATCAGAAGATGTTCGAGCAGTCGCTATTGGAGCATTCGACGTCTCTTTCAGTCCTGGCATCGCCGGAACGATGGTTTGACGGCGAGAGATTGAGTGCCGAGGGACTGCAAAAGCTTTTGCGACTGAGCCGCGCGTCATTTACGGACATCGTCATTGATCTGAACTGTTTCTGGCAGCACGAGTACACTGAGCTGCTACAGCAGTCCAGCGCGGTGCTGTTCGTGCTGCGTCAGGATTTTGCGGCGGTACGCAATGCGCGACGCGCACTTGTGCAGCTTGAACGCATGGGCGTTGATAAAAGCCACATTCACATCGTCGCAAACTTCCACGGACAGCCCAAAGAAATCGACGAGGCGAAAGTCGAGTCGGCGCTCGATGCAAAGATTCGGCATCGTCTCCCGTGGGATCCGAAGACCGTGAACCTCTGTGTTAACTGCGGCACGCCGGTCGTTCTCGAAGCGCCTGGCTCGCAGCTGGCAAATGCGATTGTCAACATCGCGTACGTTCTCGATGGACGAGAACCTGGAACGCACGGAGCTGCCAGTTCGTTGGAAGCATCCTGGCAACAGTCAGTCACGCGCATCCGCACACTTCTTGAAGACAAAGCCCGATTGTGGCGAACCGCGCTTCCAGCGCAGTTTCGGCCGCACAACAGCTAAGAGCAGGAGTAAACCATGATTCAGGCATTTGGAGAACGCAACAACGGAGCTTCAGGCGGGCTTGGCAATAGCGACGACCGCTTTGGCCGGCTCAAGAAGGAAATTCACAAACGGCTCGTCACCGGATTGCAGGTGTCTTCGATCGACGGCATGGATGATTACGAACTCCGGAAGGAGCTTCGGCTCGGTATCGAAAAATTGTGCGATGACCTCTCGGAGCTGATGAGTCGCGACGAACGCGAAAGGCTGATCAATGAGATCATCGACGAAACTCTCGGCTTTGGTCCGATCGATCCGCTTTTGCGTGATCCAACGATCAACGACATTCTGATCAATGGCCCAAAGACGGTGTACGTCGAACGTCGCGGCCGATTGGAGCAGACAGATATCACGTTCCAAGACGAGCAACACCTGCTTGAGACCATCCAACGAATCTCAAACCGGGTTGGCCGTCGGCTCGATGAATCAAGCCCGATGGTCGACGCGCGTCTTCCCGATGGCAGCCGCGTAAACGCGGTAATCCGCCCGCTCGCGCTCGACGGCGCGCTCGTGTCAATTCGCCGCTTCGCGGCGAAGCCGCTATTGGCGAGCGACCTCATCGCGCGAAAGTCGGTGACAGCGGAGATCATCGACTTTCTCGCGGCGTGCGTGCGAGCACGGCTCAACGTTGTCATCGCCGGCGGAACCGGCAGCGGCAAGACCACATTTCTGAATATGCTCTCGGGGTACATTCCCGAAGATGAACGTATTGCCACAATCGAGGATGCCGCCGAATTGCAGTTGCAGCAGCCGCACGTGGCGCGGATGGAAACTCGTCCTCCCAATCTCGAAGGAAAGGGAGAAGTTACCACGCGTGATCTCGTTCGCAACGCACTCCGAATGCGGCCCGATCGCATCGTCGTCGGCGAGTGTCGCGGTGCGGAGGCGTTTGACATGTTACAAGCGATGACGACCGGTCACGACGGAAGCCTCACGACGATTCACGCCAACAACACACGCGACGCAATCAGCCGCCTCGAAATGCTCATCGGAATGGCAGGCTACGATTTCCCAATGTGGTTCATTCACCGTCAGATCGCGTCCGCCATCGACATTGTCGTACAGTGTGCAAGGCTCAGCGGCGGAACACGGAAAATCGTGCAGGTGTCCGAAGTGACCGGATCGCAGGGAGACGTCGTAACGATGCACGACCTCTTTGTCTTCGAACAGACAGGCATTGACGAGAAACGCGTCGTGCAAGGGCAGTTTCACGCCACCGGCATCCGCCCGACCTGCCTTGAACATCTTCAGGCGTGTGGAATCAGTCTCGATCCCGCCATGTTCGAGCGCCGTTCGCTGGTGCCGAGCCGCCTCGATCCGATTACGCATGCGGGCAAACGCTGATGGGACTTACATTCATCAAGCTGACAACGTTTATCGCGGCCGCACTCGCGGTCGTGGCCGGCTTCTCGGTCGTGTCGGACCTCGTCTTGCACGACAAGAAGCGGATCAAGGACCGGTTACAGGATGAGTTCGGCGATGGAGCGGCACAGCGTGCCCGCAAAGCGGCGCTTTTCAAAGATCTGAATCTCTTCCACGCGGAGACGACGCGCCGCGTTCCCGCTGTCTGGCAGCAGTTTCAGATCATGGGGGAGCAGTCGGGGCTCGAGATCGATCCGCTGCGTATGCTGAAATTTGCGGGAATTGGGGCGCTCGGGGGCGTCGG
>JBFWWA010000719.1:0-2611 GCA_050246455.1 Planctomycetaceae bacterium | reverse complement strand
GTTAGCGCGTGGGTGAGGATCGGCAAAACGACGTCGGCTCGCATTCGGCCGCGTCCGGTTCAGGGCATTATGAACTCGTGTTCCCCCTCGCGAACCGTTAATACCGGGCAAGGAGCCTTGCGGACCACCTTCTCCGCGACGGAACCGAGAAGCATGTGTGCAACCGCGCCTCGTCCGTGCGTGCCGACAATGATCAAATCGACGTTCTCGGTTCGAGCCAGCTGCACAATCTCGACGAACGGGTTACCGGCGGCAATGGCTACTCGAGCATTCGTCAGACCCGCGGCGGCAATGGCCTTCTCGGCGGCCTTGCCAGCCGCATCGCGCTGGAGTTCTTCGAAGTTCGGGGGGAAGTATCCTTCGCCCACGGGCGGAAGCTGCGAAAGGGCGTCGGCCTTTGCGATAACGTGCGTCACGAGCACTTCTGCATTGCAGGCTCGGGCCAACTCGCCGGCATAGCGAAGCACAATATCGGAGTGCGCGCTGAAATCGACAGCCGCCAGAATTTTCTGGATTCGAATCATCGAAGCGCATTCCCGATAGTTCGAGCGACGGAAATCTGACAGAACGACGGGTTTCTCGAATCGGATCCTCCGCCTGCTCGGGATCCCCCGGCTGACGGGAAACAGATCAAAATCGCTTTGTCTGTTTTGACAGACGGGGCGATCAAGGTCAAACGTGAAATGAAAAATATCCCGCATCGACGTCGTAATCTGATGCTCGACGGACGCGACCTTTCCAAATGTTCGGGCAATTGTTCTACTGACGGCATGACACGGAATCGCAATTCCGGGACAGTCCGCTCTTCGATCGATGACGGCGTTGTTCGGGAAATCCTTGGCTATCTCAACTTCTCGAACGGCACACCCGACGCCGCGTTCCAGCGAAACGTCAACCGGCTTTACGCTGCGCTGGGTGGCGAGCCGCACGCCGACGAAGTCCGGCGCGTCCTCTCGGAACATCTTGATCGATTGCGCCCCGCCGCGGGCGCATTCGCCGACAGCAAGCAGGCCACCGAATCGATCCGTCTCGCGTTCGATGCCGTCCTTCCCGCGTACTGGCAGCATCACGCGGATTTGCTGTTTCACATCAATCCGGAAGAGATTCCGTCCGCCCTCTTCACCGCACGCGTCTTCGAAGCGGTCCTCGAGCAGGGAACGCCGTGGGATGAAACCGAACGAATCGTCTCGCGGGCAATTCACCGTTTGAATGACTACCTCGGCTACCGTCCCGTCGCGGTCCTGGAAACCGGTCAGCGGATGGAGCCGTACTCTCACGAGCGGTTTCGCCCGCTGCCGCTCTATATTCGCGACGCAGGAGTCGCCTCAGGAAGATATCAGCAGCTGATCGAACGAACGCTCGATTTCCTCAATTCCACTCCCGAGCCCATCCTCCGGGAATCGTATTTTGATCCTTCGGTCATGGATGAGCTCTCGCTCGACTTGCGGGCGCACGACCATACGCACCCGGTCACCAAGCGGACCAACTTCACCTTCGGAGAATGGGATCCGCATCAGATCGACAACCAGGGGCGATACCGCCGATTCATCGTCCGAAAGATCCTGATTGATTCGCTGCTCGAATGGATGGAAGGGGCGCGCAACGTCGATCCCGACGAACTTCTGTACGACGCATCCGCGGTGCTTTCCGGCACCATGCTGATGGCGTCGGCAATTTCCGGGTCCGGCCCCGATACGCACGATTCCAGCGTGTCGCTGACGTCGCTCCTGCCGAAAGTTGCTCGCCAGCGCGATGCGTTCTATGCCCGGCTGATGGAAGATGCGGAAGGCGCGCGAGCGAAACGACTCCGGCAGGAAGCCAAGCTGACGCAGCAGCCGTTCGGACATGTCCGCCAGCACCTCAATATCACCCTCGCGAAGTTCGGGGCGCGGCAAGTGCAGCATCGGCACCTGTCGCAGCTCTTCGCGCAGATGGGATACGCGGAAGCAAGCTGCCGGCAGGCCTCAATCATCCCTTCGCCATCCGCGCGGTTTGAAAGTGAGATTTCCTGGCGCGTCACCGCGGTTCACCGCCAGCTCGATCAGGGTGATCTCACCGGATCGATCGGTCTGGTTCGTGAAATCGCCGATCTACTGCATCGCGGCATCAGTTGCGGGGCGATTGTCGATCCCTGGAACATTCTCGGATTTCAGGGGCAGTTCCCGCTCTTCTCCGCTCGTGAAGACAGCATCCCTGATCATCGCGTCTTTACGCTTCTGGACATCATGGAAGAGACGTTTGGCGTCTACTCTCATGCTATCAGCGAAGCGGCGGCCCAGAACAACGAGAGCGTCATCGCCGAGCTCCGGACCGAGTTCCGTGATCTCGCGGAGTGGTGGGACAAGTTCGCAACGACCACCGTTTCCGATCTTCCGCACGTCTCCGGAAATGAAAGTTTCGAGTCGGCCAGCCGCGTCGCGCAGACCCTGCTGCGCTGGCGGTCGGCCGGCGAGGCTGCCGGAGATATTTCGTTCTGGCGGACACGGGTCGACCGGTTCGAATCCCCAAAAGCGTACTCTCTGGTGATCGACGCCCTGCTCCGCAAACGCGATCTGGTCGCATCAATGGGCCTGCTCGTCCAGTGGATGAGTACCGCCAATGAAGTCGGGCT
>JBFWWA010000718.1:0-2619 GCA_050246455.1 Planctomycetaceae bacterium | reverse complement strand
GGCAACCCGGGATACGCACCGAACGCCGACGCGGCGATGTACCTAGCCCGCGAAATCTTTCCGAAAGTCCGCGAAGCGATTCCCGGAGCCGAGCTGTTGCTCGTCGGTCGCGATCCGCTCCCCGAGCTGATCGACTACGGACAGCGTCACGAAGGGATCACCGTCACCGGAATGGTCGACGACATGCGTCCGTATCTCGACCGGGCAGCGGTCTTCGCCGCTCCGCTCCGCTTCGGCGCGGGAATTCAGAACAAGGTGCTCGAAGCCCTCGCAATGAATGCACCGACCGTCGCATCCCCGGTGGCTGCCGACGGTCTTCAGACCGCTGACGGCACTCTCCCCCCGTTCGACGTCGCAAAAGACGCGGACGAGTTCGCTCGGGCGATCGTCAGGCAGCTAACGGCGCCGCAGGACCAGGAAGGCTCCGGCCGCGCGTTCGTCGAGCGCTATTTCTCCTGGAAACAGAGCGGCAGCCTGCTGGAACAGGCGCTCGTCGCTGCGAAAGACGGCATGCCGTCCGCGAAGGGAGGCCGGTGATGTTCACGGTCGCACTCATCGGTCCCGACGGAGCCGGCAAGACGACGATCAGCCGGAAACTGCTCGAGTCGTTCCCGCTCCCGATCACTTACCTTTACATGGGGATCAACAGCGAATCGAGCAATCGCGTGCTGCCGACGACGTGGCTGCTTCGTAAATTCCGGAAGGCGGTCGGCGCCCCTTCGGATACGCACGGCCCGCGCGACCATCGCACGCTCACCGCGAAGCCGTCGGGCAACCCGCTGAAGCGGGCGTTCAAGTCGGCCAAGTCGTTCGCGAGCCTCGGCAACAAGCTCGCGGAAGAGTGGTATCGCCAGGGACTGACCTGGTATCACTGCCGGCGCGGCCGGATTGTATTGTTTGACCGGCATTATTTCTCCGACTACTATGCCTACGACGTTGCGCCGACGTCGGGACCGAGGCCCCTTGCCCGACGAATTCATGGATACTTCCTTGACCGCGTCTACCCCAGACCCGACCTTGTCATCCTGCTTGACGCGCCGGCCGAGGTGCTTTTTGCGCGGAAGGCGGAAGGCACGGTCGAGCTGCTGGAACGCCGCCGGAAAGACTACCTGCAGATCCGCGATCACGTGCCGAACTTCGCCGTGGTCGACGCCTCTCAGCCGACCGATAATGTTGTTCGCGATGTTCGCGAACGAATCATCGATTTTCACCGTTTGCAGTCGAGCCCTTCAATGACGGTGGAAATGCCATGATTCGCGCCACCGAGAGCCAGCGCACCATTCTGGTCACCGATGCCGGACGGGGCAGCGCGCTCTCCATGATCCGCTCACTCGGGCGCCGCGGGCATCGCGTCATCGCCGCCGATTTCGACGCGCGCAGTCCCGGCTTCCGCTCGCGGTTCACCAGCGCTTCCATCGTCTACCCGATGCCGTGGAAGCAGCCTGATGCGTTCGTCGACCGGCTGCTCGAAGTCGTCCGCGCCGAGTCGGTCGACCTCGTCATCCCGGTCACCGACGACACCATCTTTCCCCTTTCGGCGCATCGCCGCGAATTTCCGGCCACCTGCCGGCTCGCGTTCCCGGACGCCCTTGCGCTTGAAGTCACAACGAACAAACAGAAGACGCTCGAGCTTGCGATGGACCTCGGTGTACCGACGCCGCGGACCGCCGTCGTCGAGACCGTTACCGAGGCTTTGGCCGCGGTCGACAAATTCCAGTGGCCCGTCGTACTCAAGCCGCTCGTTTCGCGTCTCTTCCGCGAACACGACACGATCGAACGCTTCACGGTCGGCTACGCGGAGAATAGCGACAGCCTCGCGCGTCAGATGGCAGCCTTTGAAGGCCACACGCCGGTGCTGCTCCAGGAGTACGTCTCGGGAACCGGTTACGGCGTTGAGCTCCTGTTGCAGGAGGGACGCGTTGTCGCCGCCTTCCAGCATCGTCGACTCCGCGAAATTCCGGTCAGCGGCGGCGCGAGCTCGTTCCGCGAAAGCGTTCCGCTCGATCCCGAGCTCTTTGAGTATGCGGCCCGGATGATGACGTCGCTCAACTGGAATGGACTCGCGATGGTCGAGTTCAAAGAGGGAGCCGACGGTTTCAAGCTGATGGAGATCAACGGACGTCCGTGGGGCTCGCTTCCGCTCGCAGTCGCCAGCGGCGTCGATTTCCCCGGCATGCTTGCCGACATCACTCTTGGCGAGCAGCTCCCATCGCTTGACGGACCGAAAACAAACTACGAACTCGGCGTCCGGGCGCGCAACCTCGAACTCGATCTGATCTGGATCGGCACCGTCCTGTCGGGGTATCGCCGCTATCCCTTTCTGCCGATTCCCCCCCGCAGCCAGGCGATCTCCGCCATTTGCGGAATGTTCAATCCGGCGAACCGGTTCGATATTCAATCACTCGCCGATCCCGGGCCCGGCATCGCGGATCTGCCGCGCATCGTGCGAAAGTTCTGGAAGAAGTTCCAGCGCGGCCGCAAGCCGAGCCCGGCCGTCGCTGCCGATCGATCGGTCGACGACTCGCAGGTCGTACGGTCCGCCTGAGCAAGATGTGAAATGAGCGGCTTCCGTTCGGCGATTCGAAAGCTCTCCCACAGCGGCGCGTTCTCGCGGATCGT
>JBFWWA010000717.1:0-2639 GCA_050246455.1 Planctomycetaceae bacterium | reverse complement strand
TCCGTCGGCTCCTTCCAGGGCTCGAGTCACCGCCCCCTTTCCGCCGTCGCCGTCGCTCAGCCCGTCATAAAGCACGACCGTGCGCCCGTCGACCGGAGGGAAAACGGAATTCAATGCACGCATCCGCATTGTCCAGAACGCTACATCGGCTACGATCTCGACCGTGAACTTTTTCAGATCGTCAACACTCAGACCGTACCGCTGTTCTTCACTGACGTCGAGTTTGCGCAGCAGCGCATCGTTCGCCAGCACGTCCTTGAGCGTTGCGGGCTGACGAATGAACGCCTCCGTCCCATTGTCGGATGCCGCGGGGATCGGCAGGCCCAAGCGGGTGTCAAACAGATAGACCTGTTTGTCGAGCAGGACTCCGACGAGCCACGGCTTGCCGACCGGCTTCGGGGTCACCACAGCCTTCGTCTTCGGGTCGTCCGGTTTCTCTTCCGACTTCGCATCGTCCGTTTTCTTCTCTTCGGTCTTCGGCGCGGATTCCGAGGTTTCGTCCGCCTTCGCGGCCGGCTCGTCGGCTTTCTTTTCTTCCGCCTTTTCTTCCGGTTTCGGCTCGGCCGGCTTGGGCTCTTCTTTTGCGGGAACGGCGGCAACGGGTGCCATCGCTCCCTCCGGCCGCACAATGACCGCGTCAATGCGCAATTGACGGAGCATCTCTGCGAACATCCACGCGCGATCCTCCGCCGTGCCGTGTCCGAGCATGTTGATCTCGTACGGCGTCATTGAAAGTTTCGGTTGCTGTCTCGATTCGAGCGTGACATTCCGCATCACGTAGTAGAAGACCTTGACGACGCGATCGAGGTCGTTTGCGGCATCCTTGACGATGACGTCGGCGGCACGCCGCGCAATGAGGCTGTCGCGGACATGGTCGACGTCACGGCCGTCGAATGCTTCGACGTCGATGACCTTTTTCTGCTCGGGAGTCATCAGGTTCTCGACCGAAGTGGCATTCTGCGCTGCAGTGGCGGCGACGATCTGTGAACCGCACGTCGAGCGCCAGTTGTTCAACGTCTCGGCGCACAGAACGCGCGACGCGCTGATCTCGAGCCGTTCCGGCTGGACCATGTCGACGATGCTCGTCATCAGCGAATCGCAGCGGTCTTTCGCTGTGTTGGTGGCCTCGGCCGATCCCGCTTTATCGGCGGACTTCGACTGCTTCTTCGTGGGGGTCTTCGCGTTCCCGCAGCCAGATACGGCGATTGCAACGGCCGAAACCAGACAGAAAGAGACGACTCGGCAAAGACTCTGATGACGGAAAAAATTCATATCGCAAGCGCCTGAGTTATGAAACGAATTCATTGATGAGTGATCGCAGCCGGACAAGCTCGTCGACGAGCTTCGGCAGCTCGGCGAGCGGTATCATGTTTGGACCGTCGCTGAGCGCACGGTCCGGATCAGGATGAGTCTCGAAGAAAACCGCGTCGCAACCGGCTGCAACCGCCGCCCGCGCAAGCACCGGCACCATCGTCCGCTGCCCGCCGGTCGATGCACCGCCGGGGAGTTGCACGCTGTGCGTGGCATCGAAGACGACCGGAGTGCCGATTTCCTGCATGATGGGAATGGCACGCATGTCGTTAACGAGTCGCCCGTATCCGAACGTTGTTCCACGCTCGGTCAGCAGCACCCGTTTGTTTCCGGCATCCACGCACTTCTGCACGATGTGCGCGACATCCTCAGGAGCCGTGAATTGCGGCTTCTTGATGTTGATGACATGCCCGTGCCGCGCCGTCTCCTGTGCTGCGGCGCAGACGAGGTCAGTCTGCCGCGCGAGGAAGGCGGGAATCTGCACGACGTCGCAAACCTCGGCCGCCGGCGCCGCCTGCGACGCTTCGTGAATATCGGTGAGTACCGGAAGACCAGTTGCTGCACGAACCCGCGCCAGCATATCGAGACCCCGCTCGAGTCCCGGTCCGCGATAGCTCGTGATGCTTGTCCGGTTCGCTTTATCGAAACTCGACTTGAAGACGATGGGAACTGCGCGTGCGGCCGCGAGTTCGGCAAGCTTGCCGGAGACTTCGCGGACGAGATCCTCGCTTTCCATGACGCACGGTCCGGCGATGAAGAGCAGGGGGCAGCCCTTGCCGCAGCGATGCTCCCCGATGTCGACCGGATTATCGGTCACAGTGCACCTCGAAAAATGCGCGCATGCCCCCCGCCAGTGCGGGCGGCCCCATGTGTCGTCTGTACGTCCGTTTCCCGATATTCGTGGGAAACTTGCGGACGTTTCGGCCGGAATACGGCCCTGCCGTTCATCGAGCGGGTCCGGGGACGAAGACCTCCCAGCCGCCGGGAATCCGTTCGATCGTGGCGGGGGTCCATCCCGCGAAATCGCCGTCGACCTGAACCGGAGTCTTGTCGTCGGATTCGACCCGCAACCGGCGGGCGCGCACGCTCTTGACGTCGGGCAGCCGCTCATGCCCCCCATTCATGACCTTATAAAAGTACCGGACCATTTGGAATGCTGAACCCCGCTCGAACAGCCGCAGGTCCAGAAGCCCGTCGTCTCCCACCGCGGAATCGGCGACTCGCAAACCCAGTGCATAGGCCGGAAGGTTCACCGCGATCGCCAGACCGGCAGGGACGGCCGTCTCGGAATCGTCAATGAAGACCCGCAGCCCGGGATGGGCATAGCG
>JBFWWA010000716.1:0-2650 GCA_050246455.1 Planctomycetaceae bacterium | reverse complement strand
AGATCGTCCGCGTGCCGATTGCGCAGATCAAGTCGCGCGCGAAATCGAGCCAGGCCGAAGAGGTCCCGCCGCAAGCGGCGACGGACGAGGCTTACCAGATGGCGCGGCTTCCGGTCCGCAGCATCAAAGACCTCGCAATGAGCTACGGCGAAGGAGTTGTGCTGGTGCAGACTCCGGCCGGGCTCGGTTCCGGATTTGTGATCAATTCCCGTGGATTCTGCGTGACGAATTACCATGTCATCGAACGGGAAACGCGAATCGCGGTAACGATATTCCATCGAAACGAAGCCGGCGAGTTCTCCCGGCGCCGGATCGACAATGTCAAGATTGTTTCGCTCAATCCATTCTTTGACCTTGCGCTCCTGCAGATTCCTGCGCAGGAAGATTTCAAGTTCCGCCCTGTTTTTCTCGCGAGCGACGACGAACACAAGGACGGCGACGAAGTTTTTGCGATCGGCAACCCGCTCGGGCTCGAACGCTCGGTGTCCCGCGGGATCGTCGGCACGCGGAACCGAAATATCGAGGGGCTCGTTTATATTCAGACCACTGCCCAGATCAACCCGGGCAACAGCGGCGGCCCCCTCTTCAACGCCCGAGGAGAGGTAATCGGTGTGACGAATATGAAGCTCGTTTTCGGCGAGGGGCTCGGTTTCGCAATTCCGGTCGCCTATCTCAAACATTTTCTCAACAATCGGGATGCGTTCGCATACGATAAGAACAATCCCAATTCGGGGTATCGATACCTGGATCCACCGCGACGGCGAAATGCGGATGCGCCGCCGCAGGACTGATCCAGCCGGCGAACGAGCGACGTCGCGGCTTTCGCCTCAGGGGACGACACGGACACTCCCCGATCTCAGGCACGGATGCATCATTAGACTTCGGCCTGAATTCAGATCGAGTGCGTCATGTCGAACGCTGAGAGCAATTCTCCCTCTAATGCCGTGCCTGCGCCCTCTCAAACAGCGGCTCCGCAGCCGGCCCGCGCGCGGGAGATTCTGTCATCGGTCCTGATGCTCGTGATTCTTTACATCGTGATGACCCCTCCTCTGGTCTATTCGGCCGCTCGCACCGGAGTGCTCCGAGATATCTCGACCGATGATCCCTCGTTCGGTCCCATGAGCGCCTGCATTGCGCCGGCTCGCTGGGTCTACGAAGACTCTCCGCTGAAGCCGGTTCTGCAGCCGTGGGCCGAGTTCTGGTACAATGTGCTCTTGACCTGATTGCCGGATTCGTTGCTCGTTGACGAACCGCTGCAGCCGGTGAAGCCTTCACGTTCCGCACCCGTTGCCCGAAGGAAGTTGCGCCGATGCCCTCCGTTCAGCACATGGTGATCCTGAAATTCAAGCCGTCGACCCCGCGAGAGACGATTGAAGCGATCTTCTCGGAGTTGGCAGGGCTGCAGTCGCTCATTCCCGGAATCGATCGCTTTGTCGGCGGGCCGTACGCAAGCGGTGAGGGAATGCACAAGGACTTCACCCACGGTTTTCTGATGGAGTTTGAGTCGCCGACGGCACGAGACGTCTACTTGCCCCATCCGGAACACGAACGGGTCAAGGCAATGATCATTCCGTGCATTGATGATGTCATTGCGTTCGACTTCGAGAGCTGACCCGTTCCGCTTCACGCCGAAGAGGCAAGAACTATGCGATCCCTGTTCGCTCTGCTCGCTGTCGTCGGTTTCTCGCTTCCGCTTTCCGCTGCCGAAGATGCCGCCGTGCGACCGAAAGCGACGAAGGTGCTCCTCATCGGGCATGATCTCGATCATCCGTTCGGATCGCATATGTATCTGCACGAGTGCGGCTTGCTCGGGCGCTGCCTTGAACAGACCGAGGGAGTGACCGCCGTTGTTTCGAACCGATGGCCCAAGGACCCGAAGGTTCTCGAAGGCGTCACCGCCATCGCGGTCTATTCGAGCCCGGGTGCAAACGTCGTGCTGCACGGCGCGCATGCCGCCGACGCTCAACGCCTGCTTGCCGAAGGAGTCGGCTACACGGCAATTCACTGGGCGACGGGGGCGGAAGGGAAGGAACTCGGTGAAAGATACCTGGGCGTACTTGGGGGATGGTTTCATCAGAGCTTCGGCGGACTCGACGTGAGCCCATCGCGCATCATTCAGATCGACACTGAGCACCCAATCTGCCGCGGCTGGAAGAATTACGATTTGCGCGACGAGTGGTACCTCGAGACACGTCTCGCACCGGGGGCGCAGCCGCTCTTGAAAGTGCCGGTCAAAAACAAGGAGCAAGTCGTCGCCTGGACGTTCGAGCGACCGGACTCCAGGTCGGGTCGGTCCTTCGGAATTACGCTGGGGCATTTCCACGACAATTTCGGCATTGAGTCTTTCCGCCGCACAATCGTCAACGGCATTCTCTGGACCGCTCACCGTCAGATTCCGTCCTCGGGAGCGTCGGTGAAGATCGAACCCTCGGATCTCGAACTTGGCCCCGATCCGCGGGAAAAAAAATAGTCAGACCCTGGACCGCCCGCCGGCCAGTTCCAGCCACTCCGACTTCCAACCTGAACGGAAGCTGAATACACACTCGGGCGCTTGTGCTGGGCTCTCTCGCGTGCTGACATGGAGTGGCAAGATCCTCCGACGTCGCCCTACCTGAGCTTCTGCCGCAGCAACCCCGGATGAGGACATCCA
>JBFWWA010000715.1:0-2665 GCA_050246455.1 Planctomycetaceae bacterium | reverse complement strand
CGGGTGACCCGGACGCCCCTGCGTCTGGGTCGCAACGCCACGAGAGGCAACAGCCGGGCCAAGATGACTGCAATGAGTGGACTGGTTCATGCTCGCGTTCTTGACGTCGCGGCGACCATATCGGGCTTGATGACAAACAGGCCGACGGCGTTTCCAGTGAGCTTTCCCTTTGGAGAACACCATTCGAACGTTTGAGTCTCTCCAGATTTCGCAACAAACGTCGTCTCGAACTTGGTCGGCCCGATCCAGCTATCATTCGTCACGACGGCGATGGCATACGGTGACACATCCCAATCAACGTTGAGGTAAGTGAATGTGCGGTCCGGAACAGTCCTCGCGAAGTCCTCGTGTGTGACTCCGTGATAGAAGCAATGGACGAAATAGTTTTCCGCGCTGACGAAACTCGGCGGAAGCGACGAAACATTGATCGGATTTCGCCGCCGAGGCCACATGCACCAAATGTAAATACCGATGCCGAGCACCAGAAAAATCGAGACCGCAATCTCTTTCTGCATAAAATGACCGCCGATACATCCGCGTTCCCGTGGTATTCAAACGTCAAAGGGTGACGAAACAACGCTACGCGGCTCGCCTCGTCCGTCAATCATTTTTTCTCCGACACGCAATAAATGTTGTTGTCGGTGCGGAGGAAGATTTCGCCTGCCGAGATCGCGGGGGTGGCGTTGCTCGATTCGCCGAGATCATTCTCGGCCACGAGCTCGAACTTCTCGGGGTTCGGGCGGAAGACGGTCGTTACACCTTTCTGTCCGGTAACGTAGATCTTTCCGTCGACCAGCACGCACGAGCCCCAGTGGTCGCCGGCGTTGAGACGTTCGGTCCAGAGAGTTTTCCCGGTCGCGCAATCGATGCACTGCGCCGTTCCGGGGCCGGCGTTGGCGATGAAGAGCTTGCCGTCGACGACGACGCCCGAACCGATGCGCTGCGGCTGTTTCTCCGCTTCGCGCCAGATGCGGTTCGTTTCGGTGATGTCTCCCGATCCGCCGAGCTTGAGACCGATTGCGGGCCCCTGGTATCCGCCGAGCGCGACGAGCAGGTCGCCGGAAATGACGGGAGAGGCATAGGAAAGATCTCCCCTCTCACTCGACATTCCGCCGCAGCTCCAGAGAATTGCCCCCTTGTTCTGCGGATCGTACGCGACGACGCGCGTCGGCATGCTGCAGATGATCTGCTCCTTACCCGCCACCGTTGCGACGATCGGCGTGCTCCAGGAGCCGGCGAGCTTTTTATCGTCGGGACCCACACCACCCGGTTCGTCGACGGTCCAGAGAACCTCACCCGACTCGAGGTCGAGTGCCGCAACGAACGACTTCACCCCGGGACCATAATTGATGATGACCGCGCCGCGATGAAGAATCGGCGACGAGCCGAATCCCCAGATGTGCTCGACATTGCCGAGCTTCCGCTCCCAGAGGAGTTTTCCTTGCGTGTCGTAGCAGAAGATACCGGGCGAGCCATGCCAGACCACGATCCGCTCGCCGTCAGTGACGGGGGTCGAAGCGCACGGTGGATTCGTTTCGTGCGATAACTCCGCCTGATCGTATTCGACCGTCTTCACCCACACGCGATCGCCGGTCGCGCGATCAAAACAGATCAGATGCCGTTTCTTGCCTTTGTCTTCTGCAGTAGCGAGGTAGACGTGCCCCCCGGAAACAATCGGGCTGCTGTTCCCCGGCCCCGGAAGAGGCTTCTTCCAGCGGATGTTTTTTTCCGGGCCCCATTCGCTCGGCACCGACTCCCCCGGCGCAATACCGTTGCCGTCGGGGCCGCGAAAACCGGGCCAGTCGCCGGCGTGAAGCGATCCGCATGCGAGGCAGAAAAACAGAAGGCCGAGAGTGACGATTTTCGACATGGAAAGCTTCCGGAAAATTCCGCGGGTTGAGATTGGGTTTATTCGACGCTCCGCCAAGCCGCGAGCGGAGGTGAAGTTGAAATTACTGTAAACATCGCGAGAAACGCCAACAAGCTGATCTTTGCCGTTTGCGGGCGTACAGGTATGATCCGCCGCCGCTCACCTCGCCGAGTCGTCCCCCGGTTACCCCCTGTTTGTCTCGTCGGTTGTGTCATGGCGCGACGGATCGCCCTCGAACAGCTTTCACAAATAGACGCGCGCCGCATCGCGATCATCAAACCGAGCGCGCTGGGGGATGTCGTCCAGACGCTTCCGCTTCTGCCGGTGCTCCGCGAACGATTCCGGCACGCCGACATCACCTGGGTCGTCAATTCCGGCATTGCGAACCTGCTCGATCTGCATCCCGATCTCGACGGCATCATTCGCTTTGAACGCCAGGGGTCGGCGACCTGCTGGATCCGGCTTCTCGCGGAGCTGCGGCGGCGGCATTTCGATCTGGTCTTCGACCTGCAGGGACTGCTGCGGACCGCTGCCATGACCCTCGCGACGCGCGCCCCGATCCGCGTCGGTCTCGAAACGGCGCGCGAAGGAGCACACCTCGCCTGTAACCTCACGATTCCCGATACGAACAAACATGTCCCGGTCCATGCCCGCTTCAATCGCCTTTACGATGCACTCGGCATGGGACATCTCCAGCCGCAACCTCGCGTCGCTGTCAACGCAGAGGACCATGCGTGGGCCAGAGAGCGCGTGGCGGACCTCGGCTCCCCGACACTCGCCATTCATCCCGGCGCG
>JBFWWA010000714.1:0-2698 GCA_050246455.1 Planctomycetaceae bacterium | reverse complement strand
GGACGAGCGCCGTGCGGAAAGATTTGACGTCGGTGCCGACTTCCTGCTGAATCACCATACTGCGAATGTTGCGATGGACGTACTCGATCGGATCTTCGATCGTGACGATCTTGGCCCGCCGCTGGCTGTTGACGGCATGCACCATGAAATTGAGCGTCGTCGTCTTGCCGACGCCGGTCGGCCCGGTGACAAGCACAAGCCCGCTCCCCCGCCGCGACAGCTCCTCGACGACGGGAGGGAGACAGAGCGACTCGGCCGATCGGACCGCTGTCTCACAAAGACGAATTGAAAACTCCGGGCATCCGGCGCGACGATAAACGCCGGCGCGATACCGTCCAACGCTCGGCAGATGTTGCGAGAAGCAGAGCTGCCATTCGTTCTCGAAAGCCGCACGCTGTTGTTCCGTTGTCACCTCCAGCAGCATCGCATTCAACACGTCATTGTGCAGCGGCTCTCCCCGGGTCGAATGGAGCTCCCCGTGTACGCGGAACACCGGGGGGAGGCCGCGGACAAGATGGACATCGCTGGCGTGATGTCTGACAGCCGCCTGCAGAATGCGATTCAGGATTCCGTCGCTTCGGAACTCCGGAGACTCACGGTTCCCCGTTTCGTCGCCGGGAGTGGCTGCCAGAGAAATACTTCGCATGCCGCGCCTTCTTTATTCTCAGCCCTGGAAGAACGGAAACCAGCGTCGGCGCGCCGTGGCCAGACTTGCGATCGATCTTTTCACACGCTCGTCATCACGGTCGATCTGAAGCGATCGTTCGAAGCTGCGAGCAGCGGCATCCGTCATCTGAAGATCGGCATGGCAGAGACCGAGCGAATACCAGACGAACGCTTCCTCCGGTGCGCGCTCCAATGCGTTCTGCAGATAAGGAATGGCCCGCGAGGCAGAACCGTACTCGCGATAAACGAGAGCCGTTTCGAGTGCCACCAGCCAGTCGGAGTCGAGGCTCTGTGCCGTTTGAAAACAGTGATGCGCGGTCCGCTGATTCGTCGCGAGCTGGAGCTCACCGCGAACCATCCAGCGAAAGGCCGTCTCTCCCTCTGCCGCGAGCGATGCGTCGCTCATCTCCTGCGCGATCCGATGCTGTTTCTCGCGACACAAGGCCTGGGCGCCGGAAGCAATGAGGTCGCCGCTCCCGGGAAAGAGCTCCACCGCTTTACGACTCCAGATCACCGCTTCGGGACATTCGCCGAGGAGCACCAGCATCTGCACCTGCCCCAGCCAGCCGGAGACGAGGGACCGGTCGCATTCGAGTGAGCGCGAGTAGTAGCGCAGCGCATTCTCGTATCGTCCGGAACGCCGTGCGCGGTCCGCTTCCTGATCCCAGCGGGGCGACCCGCCGCAATTCGCAGCTGCAGCGGCACAGCAGTGCGGCGCCGATTGTCGGAAACCGAGTTCGAGTTTTTGAAAACGGGTCATCGACGAACTCGCTCCGTCGCTCCTGGGGACGGCATTTCTCAGCGATGAATGTTCCAATGGCCGCGACTTTTCGTGAGCCAGAGACCGATCCGCCGCCGAAGGGTACGTCGTCGGGCACGCGGCGGATCGACGGCAACCTCGGCCGCTGCAAGCGAGAGAGCGGCGCCGCACCGGCCGCACTGGCCGCGTCCGGGAAGGTTTTCGAATCGACACCCGGTGCATTGCATGGCCCGGATCATCCTTTTATGGAACGCAACCGGAATTCGTTCTGCACTTCGTCCGCCTGCTCGTAGAACTCCGCTGTGAGCGAATGAGAATTCACCGCCCCGACGATCTCCGCCAGCATCGTTGCGAGATCGACACAGCGCACTCCCTTGATGCCGAAGGTGCGTGCAGACACTTCGCCGATCGGACTGATTTCGATTTCGATTCCTTCCACGCTCATGGACTCGCCCCGGTATTCGGATCAGCGACTGCGAACGCGAATGCGAACTGTCTGATTGTGCTCGATTTCTTCATGGATCACGGACATGTTTCGCCGTTTCAGCTCCGTGACAAGCCGATGATAGACGTACTGCTGCGTGACCCGGCCGATAAGTTCGTTGCCAAGCCGCTGCAACTCCGCTCGCGACAGGCCGTCTGCTTCAATACACAGTTTGAGCGCCCCCCGGACGTCTTTGGAGAACGTCGCTCGAATACCGTCGCGTTCCATCACAGTTCGTTCCGCCGCGGGGAAGTCACTTTCGAGAATCCGGCTTTCCTCAAGCGTGAACATTTCGCGGAGCCGGGCGCTCCCGGTACTTCGAACTTCCCGGGAACGAGCGCGGGCAAATCCCGCCGCGGCAACCGCTGCGGTAATGGCGGCCGAAATGGTCCCCCAGTTCGTCACAATGACCGGTGTCAGCACAATCACCGAGCTCATGCAGAATTCCTGATCGTTAAGGCGACAGCTCGCTTCTATGATGGATATCGTTCGTTTCCGATGCGAAACGAACACGACCTCTGGCCCAGCGGCGCAGCTCGGCAATTTCCTCGGACATGATTCTCGAAAGCGGAAACGTCTCGCCGATTGCCTCGCGCAGGAGCTGATCGCTGAGCTTGACGCCGTCACTCAATGCATCGACCAGGGCCGAATTGATGGCGGCCTCAAGCTCCGCTCCACTGAATCCGTCGCTCATCGCCGCGAGTTTAACGATTCCGAATGCGTCCGGATCGAGCTTTCGTATCCTGAGATGAATCCGGAGAGCCTGAGCCCGTTCCTGTAGGTTCGGC
>JBFWWA010000713.1:0-2713 GCA_050246455.1 Planctomycetaceae bacterium | reverse complement strand
GCCATCTATCAGGCGGGACTCGAGCTGGGAGATCTCTCTCCGCAGGAAATTCTCGAGATGTCGGTCAGCGACCGCATCGAGCTCCTCAAGTCGAAGATTCTGCACTACACGAAAGACCTGCTCGAGTTCGACACCGTCGAGATCCGCTTGCTCGACAAGCGGACCAAAGAGCTCGAGCCGCTTCTTGCCGTCGGCATGGAGCCGGTGGCCGCCCAGCGCTGCCTGTTCGCAGAGCCGCAGGGGAACGGAGTCACCGGGTTCGTCGCGGCGACCGGCAAGAGCTATCTTTGCGAAGACACGGCCAACGACCCGCTCTATCTTCCGGGGGCTCCCGGTGCCCGCAGTTCGCTGACCGTTCCGCTCATTCTGCACGAACAGATTCTCGGCACGTTCAATGTGGAAAGCCCGCGCCCCGGCGCTTTCAATGAGAACGACCTGCAGTTCCTCGAGCTGTTCAGCCGCGAAGTGGCGGTCGCCCTCAATACCCTTGAGCTCCTGGTTGCCGAAAAACTCACGACCGCGACGGAAAGCAGCGAGAAAATTCTTCGCGGCGTCGCGAATCCGGTCGACGAAATTCTGAACGACGCCGCGTGGATTCTCGAACGGTACATCGGCCACGAGCCGATCGTCTGCGAGAGGCTCCAGCGGGTCCTCAAGCACACCCGCGAAATCAAGCAGTGCATTCAGAAGGTCGGGGAGACGATGGCGCCGGAATCGGCGCACGCCGCCCTTCCACCCCGCCCGGAACGCCCGAAGCTTCGACGCAAGCGAATTCTCGTCGTCGACAGCGATGAAACGGTCCGCAGCGCCGCCCACGAACTCCTCGGAAGATACGGCTGCGAAGTCGAAACCGCTCACAACGGCGAAGAAGCGTTCCTCATGGTGCGCAGCTTCCATTACGACGTCGTCATCGCCGACATTCGCCTTCCCGACATGACCGGTTTCGAATGCTTCTATCAGCTCAAGCAGATTCAGGAGCATCTCCCGGTCATTCTCATGACCGGCTTCGGCTACGACCCGGCGCACTCGATCGTCAAGGCCCGCCAGCAGGGCCTGAAATCGGTCCTCTACAAGCCGTTCCGTCTCGATCAGCTGCTGACGGAGGTCGAGCGCGCCGTGACGACCCCCAGCGACTTGCCGGGCTGATTCTTCGGAATCGCTCCTCGGCCGATGTTGCATCCGGAATGCGCCGAACACGTGGCGAGCCGTGATGCCCGCCACGTGCTCTGCTTTTCAGACGCAATCAGCCGGGTGCAACTATTCCGAGGCCGGTTCGAGCGCCGTGCGTTCAATGACGGCGTCATTGTTCGATTCGTCGATTTCCTTGACGGTGTTCGACGAGTCGACCGAGACGAACAGATGGCTGAAGGGTTTCGCCTCTTTCCCCTCGGCGGGCGAAAGTTTCATGACGGCGATCGGGAGTCGCAGCGTCGCACGTCCCACGTCACCCGCTTCCAGTCCGGGAAACTCCATCACGACGGGCGATTTCTTCGCCGACTCCTTGCCGAGGCCGACGGCAATCATCACCCGAAATGGTCCCGCGGGCTGCAGACTCTGATTGCGGAATTCCACTTCATAGGCCGGTCCGGCGACGATTGTCGCCGGGGCGATTCGCCGGATGTCTTCAAGGATGAGCTCCACACCCGAAGCCGTCGGCGTCTGCTCCACAACCGTTGCCGGTTCATTCACAACAGTCGCCGGTTCCGTCACGACGACCGCAGGTTCAGTCGCAACCGTTTCTGCAGGTTCAGTCACGATGGTTTCTGCCGTGGCAGGGACATAAGACTGATCGTAAACGGGCGTCTCGTAGACTGGTGATCGATTCACTACGTATGGGATGACTGCGCCGGCAATGTCCATCCACGGAAAGCTCCCGCCACCCGTCGGCGCCGGGTTCTGCGGATCAGGAAACTGCGGCGCGGGCATCTGAGGCGCGGGGTTCGTCTGCCCCGTTCCCCCCGGCGGCGGATTCGGCGTGGTGTTGCCTCCGGAAGGCAACGGCGTCTTCTTCTTTCGCTTTCCGAGCGTATGGCCGGCGTTCGGATCGATGCCGGCGCGCGACAAGCTGGCGCTGGGATCAAACTTGCTTCCGACAGACAAGCCGGTTCCCGCGTTTGACGTGCCGGCCGGCTTCTTCTTCCGCTTGCCCAGCGTATGGCCCGCGTTCGGATCCAGCTGCTTCTTCAGCGACTTCTCGGCGTCGGTGATGATCTCGGAGGGGCCGAAGTTCATCACTCTCTGAGGTTGAACGGTCGTTGTTCCGTTCTTCGGAGCACCGAGCGGCGTCATCTGGAGACGTCGGCTGGAGAAGCTCGACGTTCCGGAGGGGGCGTTCGCATTGCTCTGCGCTCGTGACGTGCGAATCCGTTCCAGAAGACTCCCCTGAAAGTCGGCTCCCTGTCCTGTCTGGCAAACGCTCACGGCGGCCAGACCCAGCAAGCCTGCAACCCAGAAACTTCGACGTTCGTTCCGCATGATTCACACTCGCTTTCTGGAAAGAATCGGTAGAGGTACGTGCGATCGAATCGCTTCCCGTTCTATGGGCAGCGCGGAACGGCTCGATTTGTTACAGAAATTTTTTGATTCGGGCAAAACCGCGTTCCGGGGGGCATTCGCACGCGGGATCCCCCTCGTCCCGCTCCCCGCTTGATTCCGCCCCGCGCATCGGCTCGAATGGACGCAACTGCAGACGCGTGGCCCCCCCCCCCCCCCC
>JBFWWA010000712.1:0-2714 GCA_050246455.1 Planctomycetaceae bacterium | reverse complement strand
CCGACCAGAGTCATCTGACGGTTCAGCATCACGACGTGTTCGGCGAGGTGGTCTACGAATGGAAGCAGCAGCGGCCGATCGGGAAATCGTGATGGTCTTCGCGTCTCATCGAGACTGCGCGATTCTCACGATCCAGTTCAGCAGCAGCACGGCGACCAGAAATATTCCGAACCAGCGCGGCCAGGCGCGCTGCGGGATCCCCGCCTTCAAATCCCAGATGGCGTAGAGTCGATACGGAATCTGAAGGACGACCGCGAGCGCTACGAGCCAGCCCAGGCGATGCAGCCGGACGGAATGCGGTACGTCACCCGCCGCCAGCGCGATGAAGCTTCTTGTCAAACCGCAGCCGGGGCATTCGAAGCCGAACCAGGCGCGGCTCCCGCAGAGTTCAGGTAGCGCCAGTGCGCGAACCCCGAAGGGAGCGACACGTCCGCCATCGATGTTCTTCATGGCGAATGCGAGAACGACCACCGCCACAGAGCAGACCAGAATCGACCAGTGCCGTTCGCGAATCAAGCGGATGGTGCGGCTTGTCGGATTCTGTTCAAGGGTGGGCGCGACGTCCGCTGAATCCCGCTGTGGGATGGGGGGATCGATCGGCCTGGGCTGGTACATAAGTCGCTCCGATCCTGAGTATGCATCGAGCGGCATTCCGATGCGAGCGTGACGGAGGGAAGTTCCGCGACGGAGATTGGCGGGGCATTGCCCGATCACTCTGTTATTGCGCCTTCAAGTTTTTGTGCACGGGTGGCACGCCCTGCCAAGGGCGTGGTCTTCGGGTGATGACACCCCGCCCATCGCAGGCTCGGAGAGTGTTCAGGAATTCGAACCAGTTCCCACAGAGATTCCGGGGCACACTTCGTTTTGCCCCGGCCAACCGAATTCAAAACCAGAATCTCATCTTGAGTTTCACACGATGTTTTCCCTCTCGAATTCCCGAAGGTCCGCGTCGCAGTCGGAGGGCGTGCCTCCCGGGCTTTCGGTCAAAAGCTGGGGTTTGGGCCAAGGGGCGCGGGGAACCAATGTCTTGACAATACTTGTGTGAACAAGTATTCTGAAACCAATGGAAATCGTGCGGTATCGAGTTTTCCGGGGACATCCTTTGCGTCCGATTCGGATGGCGCGCGCAGTCGTTTTATCGGCGGTCTTCTGTTTGACTGCCGGCGCTGCGGCTTTGCGCGCGCAGGATGATTTCGAGAAGTCGCCGATCGATTACAGCCGCGCTGCCGCAGAGAATCTTGTTTCCCGCCTGCAGGAGCGTCTGGAGCGGGGCGAACTCCAGCTCGAGTTCGACGATGCCCACGGATACCTGCCATCGCTCCTGAAATCGATGAACGTGCCGGTTGAGTCGCAGATGCTCGTTTTCTCCAAGACGAGCATGCAGCGCGCTCGCATCACTCCGGAGACGCCGCGCGCCGTCTATTTCAATGACGAGGCGTATGTCGGCTATTGTCACCAGGGGGGTGTGCTGGAGATTGCTGCGGCGGACCCGGTCCTCGGCGCGGCGTTTTACACTCTGGATCAGACGAAGGCCGAGAAGCCGGCAATCATTCGCAAGACGCAGGATTGCCTGATTTGCCACAGCATCACCCGGGACATCAGTATCCCCGGCTTCGTGGTCCGATCGGTATTCACGGATTCGGACGGCTTGCCGATTCTTTCGGAAGGGGGATTCCGCGTGGATCACAGCACCCCGATCGAGGATCGGTGGGGCGGCTGGTACGTCACCGGTACTCATGGAGCGCAGCCCCATCTCGGGAATCTGATTGTCCGCAAAACTCCGGTGCGTCGGCCGGTGTTGAATCCGGAGGGGCAGAATCTGTCCAAACTTGACGGGCGTTTCCCGGTCGGCAACTACCTTGCGCCGCATAGTGATCTTGTCGCCCTGATGGTCTTCGAGCATCAGGCGATGCTCCATAATCTGATCACGCAAGCGAATTTCGCCGCCCGACAGGCGCTGCACTATGAGGCCGAGTTGAACGAGGCTCTCGGCGATCCGCCCGGTTATCGGCGGGAGAGCACGACCCGGCGGATCGCGGATGCCGGCGATCGCCTGGTGAAAGGGCTGCTGTTCGTGGACGAAGCGCCGATCGCCTCAAAGATTGCCGGCACTTCGGGGTTCGCAGGTTCATTCTCAGCGGTCGGCCCGAGAGATCGGCGCGGCCGGTCGCTTCGTGAGTTCGATCTGTCGAAACGGATGTTTCGATATCCCTGCAGTTACCTGATCTATTCTCCGCAGTTCGACGCACTTCATCCGGAAATGCGGTCCTATGTGGCGGAGAGGCTTCGGGCCGTATTGCTCAATTCGGATGACGGCGGCGAGAAGACTCAAGGGAAAGAGCAGTTGAATGCGTTCAAACATCTCTCGCCCGAAGATCGCCTTGCCATCTGGGAGATTCTGAACGAAACCAAACCTGCACTGTTCGCTCAAGCGACACCTCAAGTGAATTGACGTGGACTCATGGCGATTCGTCTTTTCCTCGGAATCTGTGTTCTGTTGCCGATGCTTCCGGCCAGCTCGGTTGCTGCGGCGGACGATGCCGGAGCCAGGCCGCTGCCGACGCGCGACGAAGCTCGAAAGCAGGCCGAGCTCCTGCACGATGTGCTGCATGCCACGCTGCAGGAAGTTCACGACCGGTACTTCCGCGAAGATGAGAAGATTCCCATTCCCGCCGTCGCCTTCAAATCCGTGTTTGAGGGCATCGAGGCGCGCC
>JBFWWA010000711.1:0-2719 GCA_050246455.1 Planctomycetaceae bacterium | reverse complement strand
ATTCACAGCCGATCATCGAGACGCCGCCCCTGGCTCCGCGCAGGCCATCGAGACGAACTTCCAGCAGCGTTTTCCCGGGACCGGCACTCTCATCCCCGGCTGAAATCCAGCGCGCTTCGGCGCGCGGAGTTTCGTCGACAACCGAGCGGATCAGGGAAACCTGCAGCATGGTTCCCGGTTCGGCACTCAGCTGAATTCTTCGAACGCCCCGTTCTCCCGCGCCGGAAAGCTCGACGAACGCAGTCGATGTTCCCTTCAATGTGATCGATTGCGATCCCGACGGCGGACAAGGAACAGCGCGCGGCCCGACCAGTCCCCAGGTTGTGAGTCGGCCGTACGGATCGATCGAACGATACGCCGCCTGCGAACGGCACAGCGAGTCGCGTGCAACCGCCCGTGGTGTGATGAGCGCGAGCGTCCAGAGCCGGTAGAGATCGTCGAATCGATGACCGGTTGCCCGCTCCAGGTTCTCGATGCCGCGATCGCTGCTCCTGACGAGTGCGGGAAGCAGCCCCTCTCCGAACTGGTCGACGCACCATCGCAAAAAGAGATAGGTCGCGCCTCGGCAGCCATGGTCGCGCCAGAGTCCCGCACGGTAATAGTCGGGAACGACCAGTGCGTATTGATTCGTGTCGGTGAGATACCGGCTGACGCGATAATCGAGATTGCTCCATCCCGCGTTGCAGATATTCTCGGCGCAGTGCGCGATCGCTTCGTTCAACCAGTCTTCTTCGTCGGGTTGATCCTCGCCGCACGGTTGCGAGAGTCGCTCGCTGAAGCTGACGGCGTGCGCATACTCGTGCGCCAGCAGCGACTTCAGGTGCGGACCGGGGCGAACGTTCGTGTTGAGGTACATCATGTCGCAGCGGTTGCTGAAGGGACGCTCGACGTCCGAACGAAAGTCGCTGCCGCGCACGAATCCTCCGAGCGAGGTCCGGCCACCCTGCAGACGATCGAGCCACGGACTGAGGAGCACGCTGAACTTGCCGTCGCCGTCGACGTCGCGGAAGTTGCCGAGCAGCCGGCTCTCGCAGGGGATGACGTCGTGGTCGAACAGCCGGATGATTTCGTCGACCACGCCGGGAACCAGTTGCGACTTCCTCTCCTGACGATCAAGGTAGAGTCGAACGCGTTCCCCCTCGGCGACCAGGTCCGCCGCAACAGCCGCATACTGCTTTTCGTCGTCGAGACTCCCGTCCGCGGCGTGCAGGTGAAAGGTCCTGGACCGGGGTCCCGGGCTCGATGACCCTTCTTGAGACCCCGCGGAGCGGAAACTCCCGGACTCGAGCGGCGTCGGGCTGATGACGGTGCCGGACGGATTCGGGGAGACGCTCACGATTCCGCGGGTGTCGGCAGGAACGTTGAGCGGACGAACCGGGTGGAACGGCGTGAGGACGGCTTCCGGCACCGCCTGGGATTCGAGCGATACGGTATAGGTTTGCGCGGCCGTTCCGAGGCTACTGACTGCGACGAAGTACCGAGTGCCCGCGTCAAAACTCAGGTCGAACGTCGAACGTTCCGAATGAATCTCCACGGCGTACGGAACACCTTCGGCCGGTTCAATAGCGGAGTTCGCCGGCTGCGAGCGGCCCGTGGCCGCCACGACGAGTCCGAAACAGGCGAGGGCGGCACCCAGGAGCCACCAGTTCAGCCTGCTCAAGGGCATGCCCGCTCCTCGGGAATATTGCTGGATTTCACCGACCTGATGGACGCCCGCAGAACGGGAGAGCGGACCGACTCCGCGAACCGGAGGTGGCCGTGGGAATGGAACCGTCGGATCGAGCAGAGGTGGTCGAACCGGGGACTTCCTCGGTCTAGATCGGACGTGGGAAAAGGCCGGATTGAGCAAAATCTCTACAATCTGCCTGATCCGAAAAGTGGCGTCCTTTTCCAGCCGGAGCGGGTGCGTGAATCAGCATGCATTTGTCCAGCCTGGTGAGGCGGAAACGCATGGCGCGACGGTGCGGCACCCGGTCGAATGAACGTTGGAATTTTGGCCAAAACAGCAAATTTAGGGCGAATTTGCTACTAAGGCGTCCGAGACTGAATATAGAATCAACTGTTGTTTCCCACACGAATTAGGCAGATTCAAAAGGGCCCTGGCGAATCGGCCGTCTGCGTACGCGCCGGTACAAATCTGGGGAGTTCAGCAATGACGTTGAGGTTCCTGCGTTCGATCGGTTTCGGGTCAGCTTTGGCACTTACCGCGGTTGTGGCGTCTCCGCTCGTCGCAGCCGAAAAGTTCGCGAAGGGGGACACCGCTCCGGTGAGTGTCTACACCTACGCGACACCCGACGGTAACGCGTCTTTCGCGATTGCCGTAAAAGCCACGGAAACGCCGGCCGGTTCGGCGCACGATCACATCGTGCTCGTCGATACTTCGGCCAGCCAGGCAGGAGATTACCGAACGCAGAGTCTGGCGGTCGCGAAGAGCTTGCTCTCGGAACTGCCGACCGGCGACCGTGTTCTGTTCATGGCGGTCGATGTCGCGGTGACTCGCCTGAACAAGGGGTTCGTTTCGCCGACTTCGGAAGAAGCCAAGGCGGCGATCGCCAAGCTTGAAGACCGGGCACCGCTCGGTGCCACGAATCTTGTGGGCGCACTGCGAGACGCGATCTCGCCGGTCCAGAACGGCCGGCCGGCATCGATCGTCTACATCGGCGACGGCATGAGCGTCGCTGGTCTCGTTCAGAAACCGGAAATGCGCGAACTTGTTGCC
>JBFWWA010000710.1:0-2719 GCA_050246455.1 Planctomycetaceae bacterium | reverse complement strand
AAGGTCGACGGGCGCCACACGTACTTCGAGTGGATCAGCGCTGGACATTATGTGAGCGGCAGCGAGCGCGGCACGATGACGCTCGTTACTGAAGGAATCGTGCGCGAAGTTTACTTCGGGTTCGATGCCAACCGGTTGATGATTCGCATCGATACCGCCCGTCATGCGGCCGAAGATCTCGAAAAGGCGGACGAGCTGCGCATCGTCTTCAATGAACCCCAGGGGTTTGATATTCGCGTGACCGGCCTCAAGCAGCACGCGCCGAAAGCGCGACTCTACCACGACGAGAAGCCTCTGCCGCGGGCGCACCTCGAAGCCGCGGTCGATCAGATTCTCGAGCTGACGGTCGCCTTTGCGGACCTCGAGCTGAAGCCGGACGACCGGATCCAGATGCATGTCGATCTGCTCGCCCGGAAGCAAAGCGTCGACCGTGCGCCCCGGGAAGGTGCACTGGAGCTCGTTGTTCCATCTCCGGACTTCGAGCTGGTGATGTGGCAGGCCTGAAGAAAGAAGAACTGCTGGATGTGCGCTCTCTTGAGATGACGACTGAGTCACCGTTCGTTTTCGATCGATTGAGAACCAGACTATGCCCGAATTGAGAAAAGACCCGATCGTCGGACGCTGGGTCATCATTGCCCCGGACCGTGCCAAGCGACCCGAAGACTTCGCCGAGAACTACAAGTCCCAACAGGCGGGATTCTGTCCTTTCTGCGAAGGGAACGAAGACGCGACTCCGCAGGAAATCCTCGCGTACCGTCAGCCGGGGACCGAGCGAAACGGAAGAGGGTGGCGCGTCCGCGTCGTGCCGAACAAGTTCCCCGCACTGCAGGTCGAAGGAAATCTCGACAAGCGCGGGCAGGGAATCTACGACCTGATGAACGGCGTCGGGGCGCACGAAGTGATCATCGAGTGCCCCCACCACGAAGTGAATATGTCGCACCTTCCGGTCGACAACTTCCGGGAAATTCTCTGGGTCTATCGCGATCGGCTCGTCGATTTGAAGCGCGACCCGCGACTGGTGCACGGACTCATCTTCAAGAACAAGGGGGCTCCGGCCGGCGCATCGCTCGAACACAGCCATTCGCAGCTCATCGTCACCCCCGTCGTTCCGATCTCGGTCTGGGAGGAAATGACCGGGGCGCTCGAGTTCTTCAACTATCGCGGGCGCTGTATCTATTGCGACATGATCCAGCAGGAGCTGGCGACCGGCAGCCGGATTGTGATCGATACCCCCAGTTTCGTGGTGCTTTGCCCGTTTGCCAGCCGCTTTCCCTTTGAAACCTGGATCATTCCGAAGCATCACTCCAGCCAGTTCGAGAACATCCCCCGACAGGGAATTGACGAGATGGGGATGGTCTTGAAGACGTTGCTCGGGAAGCTCGAGGCCGCCCTCGACGACCCCCCGTACAACTACGTCTTTCACACGGCGCCGTTCGATGCTAAAGAACTCTCTCACTACCATTGGCATGTGGAGATGTTCCCCCGGCTGACGCGTGTGGCCGGCTTCGAATGGGGGAGCGGTTTCTATATCAATCCGGTCCTGCCGGAAGAAGCCGCCGCCTTTCTCCGGCAAGTCGAAGCCGACGTTCCGCGAACCGCGACACCGGCGTAGGCCTCAAGCTCGACCTGACCGGCATGAATCGACGGAAAGGGACTGGAATCGAGACTTAGGCGCCTTACGGACTTGGTTTTTTGCTGCGAGATTGATTACATGGATGTTCGCTCTCAATCCGGACGGAAAGGAATCTCTGCATGACCAACCGCGTCCGGCTCGTCCTGGCGATCCACAACCATCAGCCGATCGGAAACTTCGACGGCGTCTTCGAGAGCGCCTACCAGGACAGCTACGCCCCATTTCTCGACGTCCTTGAAAATTATCCGGGAATTCCGATCGCCCTGCACATTTCGGGCAGTTTGCTCGAATGGCTGGTCGACGCGCATCCCGAATACATCGACCGCGTGCGCCTGCTGGCCGAGCGGGGGCAGATCGAGATCGTCGGCGGGCCGTTCTACGAGTCAATTCTCGCCGGCATTCCGTCGCGCGATCGAATCGGACAAATCACTCTCTACTCGCGCTATCTCGAGCAGCTCTTCGGCTCGCGCGTGCGCGGCATGTGGGTGCCGGAAAGAGTCTGGGAACAGTCGTTCGCCGGAGACATCACGCAGGCCGGCATCGAATACACCATTCTCGATGACTATCACTTCCGCAACGCCGGGCTCGGCGAGGAAGACCTCTTCGGCTATTTCCTCAGCGAGGACGAAGGGCGTCTGCTGAAGATTTTTCCCGGGAGCGAGCGACTCCGCTACACCATTCCCTTCGCCGATCCGCAGGTGACGATCGATTACCTGAAGGACATCGCGGAACGGTTCCCGAATTCCGTTGTGGCGTTCGGAGACGACGGCGAGAAGTTCGGCACCTGGCCCGAAACGAAGAAGCACGTTTATGAGGACGGCTGGTTGCGCCGCTTCTTCGACGCCCTGACCAGCAATTCCGACTGGTTGCGTGTCTGCACGTTCGCGGAAGCGGTCGAGAACGTTTCCCCCCTGGGAACGATCTACCTGCCCGATTCCAGCTACCGCGAGATGACGGAGTGGGCGCTCCCCACCGGCCGCCAGATCGAATATTCGCAGCTCACGAAACGACGCCAGTCCGATCCCGAATGGCCGTTGATCAAACAGTTCATGCGCGGCGGGTTCTGGCGGAATTTCAGCGTCAAAT
>JBFWWA010000709.1:0-2749 GCA_050246455.1 Planctomycetaceae bacterium | reverse complement strand
TATGGCCGATGGGCGCAGGAGCTCGTGCTCGGGCAACAAGGGGCGACGGCGCGGACTGTCGACCTCATTCTCCCTTCAATAACCCGGAACCTCTTTACCGGTCGCGCGCTCGGCCTTCGCGCTGCCTGATTGGAAACAGGCACGGCGGAAGGGAATGGGGGTCGTATTCCTGGGTATTGATGCACCGTCCGGCCATTTCCCGCTGAGTTGTTCCCCGTTCGCCGGGCAACTACAATCTTCCCCAGTTTCGCATACGTAAGGGTCCGCCGAACGGCGGTCGATTTCGAGCCTGGAGAGCCAACTGTCATGACGAAGTTTTTCTTCACCAGTGAATCGGTGAGCATGGGGCATCCCGATAAGGTGAGCGATCAGATTTCCGATGGTGTTCTTGACGCCCTGCTGACCCAGGATCCGAAATCGCGCGTTGCCTGCGAAACGCTCTGCACGACGGATCTCGTCGTCCTTTCGGGCGAAATCACCACTGCCGCAAAGAATGTCGACTACGTCAAAATCACGCGCGACGTCGTTCGCGACATCGGTTACGTCAGCAATGACATCGGCTTCAACGCCGACTCCTGCCGCGTTTTCCTCGCGCTGCATGCTCAAAGCGGCGACATCGCCCAGGGAGTCGATCGCGACGGAGCAGGGGACCAGGGGCTCATGTTCGGCTATGCGTGCAACCAGACGCCCGAGCTGATGCCGCTTCCCATTGCCCTTTCGCATCGGATCATCAACCTCCTCACCGAGTCCCGCCAGAAAGGCGAAGTCGACTGGCTGCGCCCCGACAGCAAGAGCCAGGTCACCGTCGAGTACGACGGCGCGAAAGCCGTCGGTGTTTCGGCCGTCGTCGTTTCAACGCAGCACTCCGAGTCGGTCAGCCAGGACGAAATCTCCGACTACATCAAGAAGAAGATTATTTCGAAGGCGATCCCGGCCGAGCTCGTCTCGAAGAACGTCAAGTACCACATCAACCCGACCGGACGCTTCGTCATCGGCGGACCGCACGGCGATACCGGCCTCACCGGCCGCAAAATCATCGTCGATACCTACGGCGGCTGGGGCCGTCACGGCGGCGGGGCTTTCTCCGGAAAAGACAGCACCAAGGTCGACCGCTCCGCGGCCTACATGGCCCGCCACGTCGCGAAGAATGTCGTCGCCGCCGGGCTCGCCGACGAGTGCGAAATGCAGCTCGCCTATGCAATCGGTGTCGCTGACCCGGTCGGAATCTGCGTGAACACCAACGGGACGGCCAAAGTCTCGGAAGAGAAGATCGCAGCCGCCGTTCGCGAAATGTTCCCGTTGACACCCAAGGGAATCATTGAGTATTTGCAGCTTCGCCGACCGATCTTCCGTAAGACCGCGTCGGGCGGCCATTTCGGCCGCAACGACAAAGACTTCACCTGGGAAGCGACCGACAAGGCCGCCGAACTCGCGAAGGCCGCCGGACTGTAAGACGGCGAACGATCCGGGGCTGGAATCGCCCGCCCCGGTCGCCAATTGTCGGATCGCGCCAACGACGTGCGAGGGATCGCCATGTCGCGGCCAGAAGCCTCAATTCGTTCGCGCCTCGACGCTTCCGCCACGGCCGCCATCGCCGTCTGGAGCGTAGTAGCCGTCGCGGTACTTGTCGCAACGGTCTGGCATGCGGCCTTTTCCGACGCGGACTCGATCTCGTGGTTCGCCCTTTGCGTCGGCACCACGCTCGGCGCCGGGCTCAATCTCTTTGCCGACGGGAAATTCCACCAATCGTCGCTGGCGCGCGGCGGCGACGGAAACGGTTCTCTGCCGGCGTTTCTCGTGACATCGCTCCCGCCGTTTATTCCCGCAGCCGTACTCAGTTCCGACCCGTCGGTGTTTGCCGTCGGATACCTCGCGGTTCTGTTTGCCTTTGTTTCGCTTGTCGCCTGGTCGATCGGCGAACGCCGCGACTATCTCCGACTGGCGGAACTTTATCGCTTCGCGCCGAGTGCCCGTGCGGAAGTGAAAACCACGCCGTTACCAGCCGTATCTCAGCCTGCGCCGCCGGCATTCGAGTCGACCGCGAAGCTCGCAAAGCCGTCGATCGTCATTCTGCCGCAGCCGCGACCGGCGAAGCCCACGGTTCCAATGAATTCCGCCGAGCATCGCGAACCGCCAAAGCCGGCCCACACGATCGCTTCGGCCGAAACGCCGACGGTCGCAAGGTCTTCACCAATCGTCGAGAAGCCTCAATTGCGGGAGCAGCCGGCGAAGAAACCGGCGGCACCCGATCCGGCCACTGAGCCCAAGGTGTCTCAGTGGATCAAACGCTGTCTCGACGATGGCGGAAAAGAGCGGATTGAAGGATCCGCGCGCATTGAGTTCGCATCGGGGCAGAAGCAGGCAACGCTTCACGTTCCCTTCGTCCCGGCCTTGCCGGCCATTCCTCAGGTCGAGGCGCACGTGCTCGACGGCGCGCCGGTCCGGTTGAAGATCGGATTCGCACAGGCATTTGGAGTTCGAATCGAAGCCCGCAGGTCTGACTCCGCGCAGTCGCCTCTGGTCGTCGACATCGGCTTCACCGCAGTTCCAACCGGCCGGCGAACGAGCGCCGCCTAGTCAGTTGACGTTCGTGGATGCGTTCCGCGAGTCGCTCACAATCACGATCAAAACCGGTCCCCAGAGTCCACCCGGTTCATCGCTCTTTACCTGCGGGTCGAAGGTGAGTTCCACTGCAATTTCATTCGCCGGTTCCATGCGCTCGCTGATCTCGAATGCGAGCGATGGCCTC
>JBFWWA010000708.1:0-2750 GCA_050246455.1 Planctomycetaceae bacterium | reverse complement strand
AGGGGGCCATCGAAGGTCGCCTGTCCTATGGAATGGGTGTCACGCGCCTTTGCGAACTCCCACCTGAATGGTCGCGCCAATACGCGTGCTCGATTTGACCGCGCCGTAATCGTCACATTCGAACCGGTCTCCTGCCAACCGGTCGCCGTTTTCCAGGAAACGGAATTCAGCGGACCAGAGACAAGGTGGCCAAAATCGCCTGCTCGCCCGGAACGGTCTCTTTGGAGACAGCAGCGGGGATAGTAAATCCGCCAGTTTGGCCGCGTTTTTGCTCCTTGTCAGGAAATCTCTGCACGCAGGACTGCTTGGTGGGCCCGGGAGGACTCGAACCTCCAACCAGACCGTTATGAGCGGCCGGCTCTAACCATTGAGCTACGGGCCCGTATAGGTGGGACAGCGTCCTCTTCTCGCTGATCCCGTCTCGTCTGTCGAGAGTGCACCCGCCAGAGGACGAGGAGCCTCGACAGAACAGGATCGGTGGGGATTCCGATTTGGCTCCAATTCGGCTAAGCATGTGCGAATCGCGAATCATTTCATCAACCACGTGCGGCACTTGTGGTTTTTCGGTCGTTTTCCCGCACCCGCTGAAGCACATCGAGATGCTGCCGCCCTTTCGCTTCGTGACCACGACGATTCTGATCAGCCTCCTCCTGTTGGCTGCCTGGATGAACTTTATCTGGCAATCTCCTAATTCGCCTGCTCCGATCGGCATGCGTTCGGCACAAGGATCGTCGCTCGATCCCTCTTTACGCGAGCACCCGTCGTGGACGGAGCAACAGCAAACGCTGGCGACAGTTCGGCGTGCCAGAGAGCTAAGCCGGCTTAACGACCTGCCGCATGGAAAAGCCACGCCCGCCCTTGCGTCAGCGTTGGCTATCCAAATGGAGACCCGCACCGAGACGCACACCGCCCCGCCGGACAAGATAACGCGTCCCGCTCCATCGGCCACATCCCAGCCGACCAGGCCCGACATGGCAGGGGCGGAAGAGATGACGCTCACAAGCTGGTCGGGAAACGAGGATATCCTTATTGATCCGGCATCCCGAGAGACGAATGCCGGAATGGAGGCCAGTTCTGGAACTGTAGCTGATAAAGCAGATACATTAGAATCAGCATCGGTCGGAGAATCAATATCGGTCGGTAATCCCAGTCCGGCGCCGTCAACCGGGATCGCCCCATCGCGCCATGAACCGCCGAAGCCGGGCGATCGGTTCGAGGTCGTGGCCCTCGGTTCGAGGGCTATGTCTCAAAATGCGCGAGTCCCGGATTCGTTTGTGGAGAGCGCGAACAGCTTCGCACCGTCCGTCCGCCTTTTCGACAGTCGGCCGAGGTCAAGGCCGCATCGTGGAGATTCCTCGCTCAAGCATGAACCGCTAGCCGGCAACTCGATAGCGACCATACCGGATGCGGCATCCGGCGCTCGGATCGATCCCGCGGGAGGAAACGTCGTGCGTCGTCCTGATGTCGACGCATCGGGCGCATTGCCAAGCCCGGCGCGCGAGCTCGCCATCCCAATGCCGGAGATGTTACCAGCTGAAACCGTGCAGAATTCGTTCGCCTCGCTCAAGGCTCAGGTAGGGCCTGCAAGGGTTGCCAGCAATGCGGGTGTTGTGATGGATAAAGCCGCAGCACCCGTCTTGCATCCCCCGACCCCGCGCAAATTGCCTCCCGCCCTCATTCGTGCACGGCAGCTTGCCGCGAAAAGAGAACAGACCAGGGCTGATCTGGACCGCGCGCAAGCGCGGGAAACACTCGCGAGCTTGCCCGCTCCACTGAATGGAACATCGCCGCGAACCGTCGCGGCAACAGCCAACCCCGATCCGAGCACTCGTCCTGCTGCTTCCACTGCTGGAACCACTCTCGCTGCCGCCCCGAACTTTGAGGTCGACCTTGGACCGTCGCCGTCACCGATCGTCAATCCTCCGATGCCCCAGGGACGGCCGTCGTTGAACGAAATGGCCGCTCACGCGAAAGCAGCCGCCGCGCAAGCGCAGCGCAAGCGATACCGGCGTGCATGGCGTAGGACATCACGTTCTGCAGAGCATTTACGGCAAGCACCCGCCACGAAAAGTGATGACACCGAATCGGCGAATCCCGTTGTTGAGTGGTTCAAAAAGCTGGCGGATTAGATCGGACGCGGCGGGAAACTAAACCCATTTGCCGCGCATGCTCGCGTTGAGTGCGCATTCATGTTGACGACCTCGCCGTCTTCATCGGATACGGATTGTTCGCCGCATCGAGCCGAGACGGCGTCAGGTGACCTCCACCGATCGTGGAAGACGCCTCAGTTCATCGTCATTTTGGCGGAATGACCGGAAGGAGAACATGGGCCTGCCTGTCGGGCCCTGCATGAAGCGTGACATCTCCACCGAAGATGTGCGCCGGCCGATCCCGCGGGTCGTCGTGCCGGAACGGCCCGACACCAGTCCACACGGCACCGAGTGTCTTCAGGCCCTCCGCTGCGCCGCCAGGATAGACATAATCTTTGCCCCGCACCGTGAATCCGATGCGGTGATCCTTTGGCACTACCACGCAGGTCGGCCACACTTCGACGTCGACCTCGTAGACTTGGCCGGGTTTCAGTAACTGCATCTCGTCATGCGTGTGATACGGCCGGTATGGGCGCGTCAGCTTCTCGTCGAGCTTTCGATGCGACACACGCAACCAGCCTTGCGCAATCGGCGTATGCGGATCGAGCGCACCCTGGAATGTGACTTCCTTCATGTCCGGCGTGAAGGCCCGGACCACGA
>JBFWWA010000707.1:0-2764 GCA_050246455.1 Planctomycetaceae bacterium | reverse complement strand
CCCTCACCTGATCCCCGCGCACACTTCCGGCCTCCACGAGCGATCGGGCAAGGCCGCGCTGCGGCAGGCGCTACAGTTCGAGTCGCGAATGGGAGAGCTGTCTGTCTCGAACTCCACCGGTCGGCCGAGCTACACTTCGGCGGGAACGATCGCCTTCTCGGCAGGCTTCGCGGCGTCGTCGGCAGCCAGGCCGATCCGGCACACGCAAACTGCGGTGAAAACGATTGCCATCGAAAGCACGAATCGTCGCATGACGTCACATCCTTCAAACTTCGAATCCAAGGAAAGGCCCTGGAACTTCGCGTGCATCAGATTTATTTTGCCACCTTGATCGCAATGGGTGCGTCGACTTCCGCAGGACCGTCAAATTCGGCGGCTCCACGAATCACAAGATTCGCGATGTCTCCTTCGGTGGCATCGGCCGCGGCCTGAATGCTGACGACCGCTTCGGTATTGTCGGCCGGAACCGTAACCGGTGCGGCACTCAGTCCGGCAACGCCCGGCGGAAGGGGGAGCGTCAATGTCAGCGGCCCGGCAAACCCGTTCACTCGAGCCACGGTCACCTTGACGTCGATCTTCCCCGATCGCTTCAGCGCCCCGCCGTCGGGCACTGCGGCCGTCAGGTTTGCGGGGGCGGGTTTTACGTTGAGGATGATCGGGGTCGACGGAGCGATATCATTCAGGTTCTGTGGCGCGGAAGCCTTCGCGGTTTCTTCCGCTTTCTTGTCGGCAGCTGCCTTGCCTGCGGCCGCCGCTTTCGATTTTGCGTCGAGTTCCTTCACCAGCGCTTCGGCTGCGGTTCGCGCCGCCGTTGATGCTTTCAACGCGGCATCGGTATCAACGATCGCCTTCTGTGCGGCCGCAAGGGCTTCCGTCGCTTTCTGGGAAGCGGCCGTTGCGTCGGCGAGCGTCTTGTCGGCGGCGGCTTTTGCATCAATGACCACCTTCGCTTTTGCTCCCGCTTCATTGGCAAGCTTCTGCGCGAGAGCCAGAACCGTTTCCGCCGCTTTAATGTTGACCTGCGCCGTTCCCTGGTCGGCGGCGGTCACTCCGGCGGATGCGGCAACAGCTTCGTCGACTTTCTGCTTCGCCCCCGCGACAACGCGATTTGCGGCATCCGCTTCGGCTGTCGGCCCGGGGAGGGC
Organism: Planctomycetaceae bacterium; assembly: GCA_050246455.1. Lineage (GTDB taxonomy): Bacteria > Planctomycetota > Planctomycetia > Planctomycetales > Planctomycetaceae > CAZVJA01. The sequence goes on along the minus strand of JBFWWA010000707.1, from coordinate 1,619 downwards.
GGCGGCGGCTTTTGCCTGCGCTTCAGTGGCCGGCTTGATTGCCGCCTGCGTGTCAACCATGGCCTTTTCTGCAACGGGAAGCGCTGCAACCGCGGCCTTCTGCGCTTCCGTGTCGGCGGCGAGTTTCTTGGTCGCGGCATCGAGTGCGGCAGTCGCGTTCTTCAGGGCTTCGCCAGCAGCTGCAGCGGCGGCATTTGCGGCCGTCTGCTCTCCCTTTGCGCGATCATCGGCGAACGGATTCCGGCGATAGGCGACCTGTGCCTGCGACTTGAAATAGAGGGGATAGGTCCCCAGAGTCGCGTTGTTCTTCACGAAAACGCGGACGAACTCCTCTCCCTTTCCCTTGGGAATCGGCTTGTTCGCGACTTCAATGTTTCCCTTCGGCGGAACTCCCATCAATGTCAGCGCGACGTCGGCGTCAAAGCCGAGCCGTTTCGCCACGGCAACCGGAATCAGAAGCTGCCGCCCCTGATTCACGTCGAGCCGCACCGCCTCGGTGGTCACCTGGAACGGCGCCTGCTCCTTGAGTACGGCTAGCCCGATGGTGCGCGAAACGCGCGAGACTGCGGGAACGTTCTGTACTCCGTTCCAGATGATCGTGCCGGACCGGGCTTCGCGAACGACTTCTTTCTCTCCGATTTTCGACTTGCCGGTGATCCGGATGTGACCGATCCACTCGGCGGCATCGACCGCGGCACTCACGATCAGGTCTCCCTGCGTCGCGCCCGCTTCGATCATTCCCCCCTTTGACGTCACACCCGGAGGCAGTCCTTCGACAGCAAGCTCGATCGGGCCGGAGAAACCATCGCGGCGTAATGCGAGGATGCGGAGTTCGCGGTTATCTCCCTTGCGGAGATCCAGCGACCAGATGGACGCCCCCTGCTCAACCGCCTGCGGCGGGAGGTGTGGCACGGCGATCAGGCGGAAGTCGGGCTGTTCCTTGCGAACGACGAGACGGTACACGAGGGTCGGATCGCCGCGCGTTTCGAAATAACGATCGCGAATGGACAGACGGTACGTCGCGTTGGCCGGCGCCTGCAGACGGTATTTCGGATCGTCGGTTCGCGTGTCGAAGACATTCGCCGCGAGGTTCGTATCATCGTCATCGAGTTGTTCAATGCGCGTTACGGTTTCAACACCTTTGTCATCTTTCGTCACCTGATCGAGAATCAGGTAAGGGTCGGCATTTGTTCCGATCCGCTCTCCGAAGACTTCGATGACGAAGACCTCTCCCTGCTTCGCATCGAACTGCACGAAGTCGATGTCTCCCGTCGACTGAAACTGTCCTGCGAGCTCTCCAGGGACCGTAATTGTCTGCGATTTTGCAGCCTCGTCGTTCGGCTCCTGTTCAACTGCGACCGGTCCGGTTGCGAACTGGACCAGCAGCGGGTTGGAGGGACCAACAGGGCCGGGCAGCGAGTAGCTCACCCCATCGGTCCCGACTTCGACCGGCCAGAGATTCCAGGTCGCCTGCTGCGTCGCAGTATCGGCAGGGAGTGCGATCTCGACTTCCAGCTTTTCGAGCGGACGGCCGGAAGTTGCCACGCCCGACGGCTGTCCGCCGGGCAGGTTGCGACCGAACAGCGTGTACTTTCCGTTCGAGCCCGGCGCGCCCGCGG
>JBFWWA010000706.1:0-2778 GCA_050246455.1 Planctomycetaceae bacterium | reverse complement strand
CGGCCGTCTTGAATCAGAACTCCCTCGGATTGCAGTTTGCGAGCTTTTTCGTCGCTGCTGCCTGTGACATAAAGTCCAATCGAACCATCGATCCGGACGACCCGATGGCACACACATCGCGCTGTATGCGGGTGATCGCGCAGATACTCGCCGACCCATCGTGCGGCCGTCCTGCAGCCGAGAGCATCCGCGAGTCCACCATAGGTCGCCACTTGTCCGCATGGAATCTGGTCCAGCAGCAATTGCAGTGTTGTCGGAAGATCGGGAATGACGGGAAGCGGCAATGGCATGGCAAAGCTGGAAGCGTCGTGCGGCACTCTTTTTGGCGTGCGTGCGGAAATGGTGTGTCTCATTCCGGCGATCTCGGTGCGGAAACCGATGGTGTTAGTGAATCCGCGAGCGCTTTCGGGATGCCGATATCGATGACATGTACTTGGCCGGTCAGCCCCGCCGCACCTGGCGCGTCGAAACCCGTTTTCCGCGCGACCATGGTCGCCGTGTGATCTGCGCGGACCGCGCATCCCAGCGGCAGGCCGGTATTGCAGTCCATCCCCGAGGGAATATCGATCGCAAGCTTCCGCGGAGCCGAAATCCGATTGATTCGATCAATCACGCTCCGTAGCGGCTCGCGAACCTCGCCGGTCATACCGGTTCCGAGGAGCGCGTCGACGATCCAGGCACTCTCTTTCAGCGCACGATCGAATTCCACCCAATCGATGGTTTCAGCCGTAATGCGAATGGGTGTATTGGCCGCCCGAAGCACGGAAAAGTTGACGGCGGCGTCACCCTGGAGTTCTTCCGGCTTGCCGAAAAGCCAAACGACGACCTGGGCGCCGTGGTTCTCGAGGTGCCGTGCGATTACGAAACCGTCCCCCCCGTTGTTCCCCTTTCCAGCGCAGATCAGGACCGGACCTTCGCATCCGAGTCGCAGGAGAAGTTCGGCTGCGCCACGCCCGGCATTCTCCATGAGGACGATGCCAGGAAGTCCGAAGTCCTCAATCGCGCGGCGATCGACGTCCCGGACGGCCTCTCGGCTGAGGATCAGGTCACCCACGTTAGAATCCCGGCTATCGTTCGTGCTGATTCAATCGAAAGAGTCTTCGCCGCAGCGAACGGAACATCTGTGACGTCCTGTTCGGAATGCTCCATTCTAGCGGCCGCTTCCAGTCCGCATGCAAGTCCTGCGTCGACTTTAGGCCGCCGGTTTTTCTCACCGCAGTTTTCTGCTAGGATTCCCGATATACGGCAGAGCTTGGAGACGCGATTGTGTTGGACGCTTATGCGGAACGTTGGGCGCTAATCACAGGTGCGTCATCCGGAATTGGGGCTGAGTTCGCGCAGCGGCTTGCTGCGCGCGGGATGCATCTCGTCCTGGTCGCCCGTCGCGAGAATCTGATGCGGGAGCTCGCTGCCGAGCTTCATCGCCGCCATGGCACGCGCTGCGAGATCATTGCCTCCGATCTTGGAACTCCTGACGCTCCGAAGCAGGTCGCCGATGAAGTCCGAAAGCGCGGCATCGAGATTGAGCTGTTGATCAACAATGCGGGGATCGGGATCGTTTCAGAGGTCGAGGGTACGGACGTCGCGCGCGTGCTCGAAATGATTCGTATCAATATCGCAGCACTCACCGAGCTGACTTATCTTTTTCTTCCGGAGATGCTGCTCAAAAGGCATGGTGCGATCGTCAACGTGGCGTCGGTCGCGGCATTTCAACCGGTCGCCTACATGGGGGCCTACGCCGCGGGAAAGGCCTACGTCCTTCACTTTTCTGAAGCACTCTGGGCAGAGACGCGCGACCGCGGCGTGACCGTGATGGCCTGTTGTCCCGGAACGACGCGGACCGACTTCTTCGAGTCAGCCGGCGTCGGGGGCTGGCTCAAGAAGCACCGATCGCAGACGAGCGATCAGGTCGTGAAGTCGGCGCTCAAGAGCCTGGAAAAAAGAAGACAGTACGCGATTCCCGGATGGAGAAATTACCTGCTCTCGCTGCTGGTTCGCATGGCTCCTCGCCGAACGGTCGTCATCGAGTCGATGAAGTATTTCCGCCCCACGACGCGAAAAGAAAAGTCGGCACAGAGTTCGAAGTAGTTTCGACTCAGGTTCCCGGCCGTATCCGTCTCGAGCCCGTTTCCCCCTCTTTTGGCGGGAATACGCCGCGGCATACAACTCCGGGAATTGTCTCTGCTTTCGTTGCCGGGGATAATAACGGGGATCATGCCGCTCAAGATCACCAATATCCGGATGCCTGTGGAAGAGCCGGAGTCCGCGCTCGCGACCATCGTTGCGCGCCGGCTCGGTGTGAAGCCGGCGGATCTCGCGCAGTGGCGAATTCTCCGCAAGAGCCTCGACGCCCGCTCTGCCGATGACTTGAAGTTCGTTTACTCCGCAGTCGTGTATCTACCGGACGAAGCGGCGGCCGCCAGGCATCTCGAAGGCCGGCACGACGTCGAGCGATTCGACCCGGAACGATTCCACGATCCGGAATCGGGCGACGAACCGATGCCGGAACGGCCGGTGGTGGTCGGCTCCGGGCCTGCCGGCTTGCTTGCGGGTTACTATCTTGCGATGAAGGGGTACCGGCCGCTGATTCTGGAGCGCGGTCAACCGGTGAAATCGCGAGTTCCGGCGATCCGCGCGTTTGATGCCGGTGGTGAGTTCGACCGAGAGAATAATTATCTCTTCGGTGAGGGAGGAGCGGGTTGTTTCAGCGACGGAAAGCTCACCTGCCGCATCACCGGGCCTGACGTCGACTGGGTACTCGAACGCTTCGTCGAATGC
>JBFWWA010000705.1:0-2786 GCA_050246455.1 Planctomycetaceae bacterium | reverse complement strand
TTCGTTGGCGATGGAAACAACGTCGCCGCTTCGCTCGCCGTCACTTCCGCCTACACCGGGATGTCGATGACCTTGAGCGCGCCGCCGGGTTACGAGCTTCCCGACGATTACGTCATTGAACTGAAGAAGCGATTTCCGAAAGTTGTTTTCGAACAGAATCCCGATCCGGTCGCGGCGGTCAAGAATGCGGACATCGTCTACACCGACGTCTGGGCCAGCATGGGGCAGGAAGCGGAAGCCGATAAGCGCAAGAAAGCCTTTGCCGCTTACCAGGTGAACGCCGCTCTGATGAAGCGTGCTCCTGCCAAATGCCGGTTCATGCACGACCTTCCCGCACGTCGCGGCCTGGAGGTCACCGATGATGTGATCGACGGGTCGCAGAGCATTGTCTTCGAACAGGCGGAGAACCGGATGCATCTGGCCAAAGGGTTGCTGGTCTGGCTGCTCGCGAAAGGCAAATCATGAGCGGCGCACCGGCAGTTCGTCATGAGGGACGCGGCGACGGCGATCTTCGTCCGATCCGCATTCAGCGGAAGTTCACGGGGGGAAGCGCCGGCAGCGTTCTGATTCAGGCCGGCCGCACCACCGTGCTCTGCACCGCGAGCGTCGAGGAATCGGTCCCCCCCTGGAAAGCGCGCGAGCTCGATCCGACCGGGTGGGTTACCGCCGAGTACAGCATGCTCCCCGGCAGCACCTCCCCCCGGAAGAAACGGGAGCGGGGGCAGATCGACGGACGTTCGAGCGAAATCCAGCGGCTGATCGGTCGCAGTCTCCGGTCGGTGGTCGACATGGCGGCTCTTGGCCAGCGGACAATTACCGTCGATTGCGACGTCCTGGAAGCGGACGGAGGGACGCGAACGCTCAGCATCACCGGCGGGTTTATCGCCCTGGTGGATGCGATTGCGTCGGTCCGCGCGTCGCTCGATCCCAGCCGGCCGGTCCTTACGACGAACGTCGCGGCGGTGAGCGTCGGGGTATTCGGCGGGCGGGTCCTCGTCGATCTCGATTACAGCGAGGACAGCCGCGCGGAAGTTGACATGAATGTGGTGATGACGGGCAAGGGGGAGTTCGTGGAAGTCCAGGGAACGGCTGAAGCCGGGACCTTCGGCCGGCCGGTGCTCAACGCCCAGCTCGATGCGGCGGAAGCGGCCGTTCGCCGGTTGATGACTCTCCAGCGTGAAGCTCTCGGCTCCGATTGGCCGTGGCCGTAGTAAAAGCAAAACGCTCTCTCCCGAAGGTTCGGAAGAGAGCGTTGATTGCTTGCACAATCACAGGCTTTGTTGGCCCGCACGTGCGGATGTCAGACGGAATTAGCGAGCGTTGGCGCTAGCACCACCGACGGCGCCAGAAACCTTGAAGCCGTGGTTGCTGATCTTGTAGACCTTGCTGTAGGACGAGCCGCTGGCGTTCTTCTTGCCGACGGCGACGTAGTCGTTGTAGGTTTCCGCGTTGCGGTTGTGGGCAGCGCTCCAGCCGGTGACCTTGACGAACGCCATACCACGGACGTTCATTCCGTCAGCGTCGGTCATGATCTGCATGCCGCCGAGGCCCATCTTGGCGAGAGTCTGATCGGCAACCTGTCCTTCGCCAGCGACAACCGAACCAGCCGAGATCAGAACGAGCGAGGTCAAAGCGAGCAGAGTCTTCATACGAATTTTCTCCAGGAAGTTTTCTTGAGCCAGTGAGTGAAGTCAATCAAAACGATGAAAATCAGAAAGCTACGTAGCTCCGTTCAACCTCCTGTCATAATTCCACCGTAAGTAGGCCTGGAGATCTGTGTCAACGAGTTGTTTTGCTCCTTTGATGAAAACTTGTGAGAGCCCTCAAAACGGACGCCCTGGGGTGGTCAGCCCTACCCGTTCCGACGCGCTGCGTCGTGAAATCGCGCGCTGTGCGACGCACGCAACATGTCCGCAGAATCGGAACTTCGCGGCTCGGCCGGATGCGAGATCGACAGCGCGAGCGCCGTCGTTAATCCAAGGCCGGAAAAGCACTTAAGCGACGGGATGCGGTGGCCCTTCCGCTCCGTGCAGAAGGCCGGCTGCGGGTCGAATTCCGGGCTATTTCGCGATGGACCGCGGGATTCCCGGCAGGGAATCGGCCTCCGTCAGGGCCGCGGGACGGAACCACGACAGATTGCGGAGTCGTCCGATCGCTCGCTTCATCGCGAAAAAGGACGTCGCCGGGAAGAAGAGTGTTGACGTCGCTTCCGCCGGTTCCGAATTACGGTTGCCGGAGCGGCGTTCTCACCACGGAGCGAGAGAGCTGCTTCTGCACTTCCACGCGGTTCAGGTGCCCCTGATAAACCTCGTCCGCTCGCACCGTGAGGGGCGACGAGGTCTTCGGTTCCTCTTTGGGCTTCGCGACGACGAGCACCGCGTTCTTCTGCCATTGACGGACGAACTCGTTCACGGGAACGCGAATGTTGCCGCGCGCGGAGTCAGCGAGATACACGTAATCGCCGTACGCTCCGCGAAAGACGACGAAGTGTTTGAACTCTCCGTCGCTCAGTCCGACGATGAGCGGCACCTTCGACTTTACCAGCTGATCGAACCGCACGGTTCCGATCGTGGCGAGATATCCCATCTTCACGGAGACTTTGCGCAGGTCGGTCAGCGTGAGGCCGTTTTCGATCCGGTCGCGCACTTCGTCCGGAGTCAGGATCGTATCGAACTGACGGAGAATCTGCTGCTCGGTGACCTGGTCACCCCAGTAGAACTGAATTACTGTCGCGAGTGCCGCCGCTCCGCAGGAGAAGTCCCGCTTCTGCATGACGACATTCGTTT
>JBFWWA010000704.1:0-2788 GCA_050246455.1 Planctomycetaceae bacterium | reverse complement strand
CTGCAGCGTGTAATTCTTCCCGGCTTCCAGGACCGGTCCCGATTCATCGCGTGGTTTGAGTCCCTGTTTCACCCGGCCCGGATCGAGCAGGAGCGTCAGCCTCGTTCCCTCGGCATTCCACAGTTCCTGCGGGACCTCCAGAAACGGGCGTTCGACGCCTTTCCCGGACTCGTCGATCAGCCGGATATGCCGGTACGAATCCCCCTGCTGCATCGGTGCCGAGAAATAGAGATAGAACCGGAGCAGGTTTTGCGGAAGCTCGCTTCCCGACGGGTAGACAGCACTCAGCCGGGTCGATTCACCGGGCGTTGAATCCGGAATGACGAACGATTGCCCGACGTGGACGCGGCGGTCCGGCGCGTTCGCAAGATGGTTCGAGTCAAATTCCGCACGATACTTGAGCCCGCGCTCCAGCGGAAACCTTGGCTTGAAGCGAACGGCATCTGAGGAAATCTCATACGAGCCGAGCATGGCCGGCCGATCGTTCGATTTCGGTGCATCAACTCGCACCGAGAATACCGCCTTCCACCGCGGGCTGTCTTTGGGAAGCTCTTGAAGCGACTGGAAGATTTCTCGCGGCAGTCCGCGAATTTCCATCACGGCTGACGGAACCGCGCCGGGTATCAACACAATGGCCGGCGCGCTGCCCGGTTCAGCCGCACAAGCCGGAGCGGTCAACAGGAAGACCGCTCCCAGTTTCGCGAGCGCGAAGCGAAACCAGAAACGGTCTTCCGTGTCAGATCGCTGTCGAAACATGGCGATTCCGAAAACTACGGCAGCGGAACCGTCTTCAGATCGGCGACGCCGTCCTTCTCGATCAGCACAACCGCTTGCGCGTCGTTGAGCTGGTCAAGCTGCGTTACGCCCGTCCATTCCTTCAACGTCTCGAACGGCTGCCCGGCGGTGGGCTCGTCCACCTTCTCGGCAATTCCATCGCGGCTTGTCAGCTCTTCCGTGCTGATTTTCATCACCCCGCGGGCGTCATTGGCCATGAGGAGGAAGTTCTTGCCATCCTTCTTGTAGGCGATGATGTCGAGGGGACGGTTCCGATTTCCGAGTTCGGCAACAGTCGTCCCGCGCACCTTTTTGCCGGCGTTGAGTTCGGCAACGGGAATCCGAACGAGCGGGGTGCAGGTGTATGCCGCGATGAGCTGGGGCTCGCCGTCGAACGAAACCGGCACGAACGTCCGGACCGGGGAACGCGTTTCGAGCGCTCCGTGGTTGCCGTGATAGATCTCGATGCTCGATCCGCCGCTGACCTCATTGAATGGGAAACGGATGGTGCGGAGGTTCGATGCGAACTCTTCGTTCGAAAGTCCTGCGACAATCAGTTGGCCTTCAAGGTACGCGAGATCGGTAATCGACTGCTCGCGATTGTTGACTTTGCCCCGTCTGCTCGGGACGAGCTTGTCATCGGCGGCGTTGGGCAACTCGGCGACGGCATGCGAAACATCGTCCAAAGACAGGTCGCTCACCGCGCCGGTCGAATCGACGCGAACGATGACCGGCTGGGCATCGGGTCCCAAGCCGCGCGAAACGGAGAAGTAGATTTTGCCGTTCGCCGGGTTCACCGCCATGTCGGCGATGCGAATCTGGTCGGCGGCGGTTCCGAGCGCGGCGGCGATCTTTTCGTTCACCTTCGCGACTTCGATCGAGGGCTTCGCAGGGTCCGCCTTCGTATCTTGCGTCTCGACCGCAACGATGGCGGCCGCTTTCGGATCAGAAATAAAGAGGACTCCGTCAGGACCGAAGGCGATCGGGCCGGCGGATTTCAACGGTGCTTTCCCTTGCTTGAATCCGGGAGCAGCGGCGTCCGCCGTCGAGACAGCAACGACACAGCAAGCCAGTAGCGCAGCGATCTTCTTGGTCATCGCAACATCCTTTCGCCAAAGGGAACGGTGTTCAGTCATGAATCTGTAAGCCCCCCGCCGTTTACTATGACGAATCGGCGCGCCGTTTCAACCACGATGTGGCATGTTCCGCGCAACCTGAAGGGGTCATCAGTTTTGTGCGGGTGATCCATCGGACGTTCAGACGGTGAGGAGTTCATCCACCACGCGCGCGTGCGAAACATCGGGATCAGTCAATGTTTCATCTCGACCATGATGCGAGAAAGTCAGTTCTTTGTGGTCGAGTCCAACCTGGTGCAGGAGTGTTGCCATGAGATCCTGGCAACTGACGCGCCCTTCGACCGCCTTGTAGCCGAGTTCGTCGGTCGACCCATGAACATACGCCGACTTGAACCCGCCCCCGGCGAGAATCGAGCCGAAGCCATGCCGGTTGTGGTCGCGGCCGTTGCCGTTCTGAGTCGTCGGGAGACGTCCGAACTCTCCGGTCCAGAGGACGATGGTGCTGTCGAGGAGTCCGCGTTGTTTCAGGTCGCGAATGAGAGCGGCGGAAGGGAGGTCGACCTTCGCGGCGATTTCCTCGATTCCCTGTTTGAGGTTGGAATGATTGTCCCACGGAGTTTGGGCGGGTGCTTCGACATGGATGAAGCGGACTCCCGACTCGACGAGCCTGCGCGCCATGAGGCAGCGTTTGCCGTAGTCGGCGGTCGCGGGCTGGTCGAGTCCGTACATCTGACGCGTCGCTTCGGTCTCCGACTGCAAATCGAGAACGTCTTCCGCGGAGAGCTGCATGCGCGCAGCGAGCTCATAATGCTTGATGCGCGCTTCAAGCTCGGCTTCCATCGGAAACCGATCGCGATGGGCGCCGTTCAGTTGAGCCAGGAATTCGAGGTCGTTTTTCTGCGCGCTGTGCGGAAGCGGGACGGAAGATTTCAGGTTGA
>JBFWWA010000703.1:0-2797 GCA_050246455.1 Planctomycetaceae bacterium | reverse complement strand
CGCAGACCCCGGCGGGCCTCACGCCGATGTTGCCCATTCGTTCAGGGAGCGAAGAATCTCCCGGAATTGAGGAGGTCGTCAGGATCGAATGCCGACTTGATGCGCCGCATCAACCCTTGTTGCGAAGTCGGCGGTCCGAAGACCGACAGTTGCGGTTTCCACAGGTTGTCGCAGTCGAGAATGACAAGATTGCCCCGCCCATTGTGGGCAAGATTCCGCAGGGGCGAAACAATCGCTTCCGCCCGTTCGACGGTCGCCGCATCATCGGGCAGATGCCCGATCACCGTGCCGGTTCCGGCGTGCACCTGCACGGCGACGCCGAGCGAAGTCGCTTTCTCGGCGAATTCCATCGCACGCGACGGGAGCAGATGCGCCTGGAAGGTGAGCGGGTCGTCGGCGGAGCATTGGTACTCTGTGAGCGCCGACCAGAGCCGAGAGACTTCCGCGCCGTCGAACACGGAAGTCGATTCCGGCGGAATGTGCCCGAGCTCGCGCCGCAGTGTGTCGATCTGCCATTCGACCTCGCGAGCGGATCCTTCCACTCCGACGATCAGCACGGGGGATCTGTTCGGCAGATCGCAGCGCGCCGCCGCGGAAATCTGTTCGGCAGCCTGGGGGTTGAGAACATCGAGCGCTACGGGACGAATTGCCGAGCGGAGCATCGACTCCAGCGCGCGATCGAGATCGGAGAAGCTGCGATAGGCGGCCCACAGCTGGGCGGACTTCTCAGGAATCGGCCGCAACTTGAGTGTGAGTTGCGTGATGACCGCGAGTGTTCCCATCGAGCCGACGAGGAGCTTGCACATGTCATAGCCGGCGACATTCTTGACGACTCGCCCGCCGGAATGGAACAGTTTTCCGTCAGCGGTCGCCGCCGACAGTCCGATGACGTAGTCGCGGAACGTTCCGTATCCCAATCGACGCGAACCTCCGGTATCGGTGGCGGCGGCACCGCCGAGCGCTGCCCGCTGCGACTGTGCGATATCGATCGGCAGTTGCTGCCCTTCCGATTTGAGGAGCGTCCTGAGGTCATCGAGACGAATCCCCGCTTCCACGGTAATCGTCATATCGCGGGCCGGGTAATCGACGACGCGCGTGAGACCTGACGTTGCGAGTATTGTCTCGGCCTTCAGCGAAACGTTGCCGTAGTGCAGCGACGTACGGCCTCCGACCGGCAGGAGTGCGCGGCGCTCGCCGGCGGCGTTGTCGGCGAGGAACCGGCAAAGCTCCGCCTGCGTCGTTGCTGCGAATTCGGAGGTCGTTGATTGAAGGTCGGAACTCATGAATCGTTCTGCGATTACCTTTCCGATCGGCCGCGCGTCTGCTTGCCGGCGGCCGCGGTGATCTTCTCGCCGATGAGGGTGATCTTGTGATCGCGGAGCCGCTTTTCATTCAGCCAGTACGGGCTCGTAATTTCTTTGAACGCGTAGATCGCCGCCTGAATCCCTTCCGCCCAGGCGACAGTGATCAGCTTGATGTCGCCGTGCACGTCACCGACCGCAAAGATTCCGCGCCGGCTCGTTTCGTAATACGGATCAATCGCGATGCTGCCGTCCTCGTTGAGTCGAATGCCGAGTCGCTCGAAGGTATCGCGTGCCGAAAGAAAACCGATCTGCACAATCACGAAATCGCACGCGATCTCAGTTCCATTCGACAAAACCAACTGGATCTGCTCACCCTCGAAGCGCGCATCGGTGATCTCGGTCGAGGTGTGGACATTTCCACCGGAGCTTCTGACCCGGGCCACCGAATCCGCCTTGCCGATGGGGACATCCTCGCGCACCAGCAGATCGACCGCTCCATGCCGTTCGAGCACCATCACTGCCGCGTCGAGTGCGGAGTCGCCGCCGCCGACGACGGCCACGCGATGATTCTCGTAGTCGCCGATCTTCGGCATCTTGTAGTGGACTTTCTTCGACTCGAGCTTGTCGAGCACCGGAAGCCGACGCGGATAGTGAAGCAGACCGCAGCCGAGGATGACCTTGCGGGCCAGATACTCGCCGTTGGTTGTGACGACCTTTTTGAGATCGTCTTCCTTTTCGACCTGGTCGGTATCTTCAATCTCGACGAGCTCTTCGTTGAAGCGGAACTGGACCAGGGCATCGACCGCCTGGCGATAGACGCGAGCGGAGATTTCCTCACCCGTAATGCCGTCGGGAAACCCCGGGATGTCGACGATCCGCTTGTCGGCGTAGAGGAACTGCGGCTGGCCGCCGGGCTTGTCTTTCGCCTCAATGACCAGAGTCGTGAGGCCGCGGTGCGCCGTCGTCAGACTCGCCGCAAGCCCGGCCGGTCCGGCGCCGATGATCACCACGTCCCAGTACTTGAGCGTGCTGAAATCGATCTCGCTGTCGAGCTCGGTCACTTTGAAGTCGGACATCTCCGCTTCCTTCTCTTCACCACACGCGTTGGAATCCGTGCGGAATCACATCGCCGCTCGGCGGCCGGGATGCTTCTTCGGAATATGCTCCATGCCGCAGCCACCGGCGGTCGGGAGCATCTTGCTCGGGCTCAGGCGGCCCGTGGGATTAAACACATTCCGTAACCGCCCCATGATTTCCAGATCGTTCGGGGTGAACAGCTTGTCCATGAAGTTGATCTTCTCGACGCCGATCCCATGTTCGCCGGTCACGCTCCCGCCCAGCTCGATGCACTTCGCGAGAATCTCGTCGCTTGCATGCAACACACGCTGCACCTGCTCCGCATCTCGCTCGTCGAACAGAAGAATCGGATGAATGTTGCCGTCACCCGCATGAAAGACATTGACGATTCGAATATTGTGCCGCGCGCCGGCTTC
>JBFWWA010000702.1:0-2799 GCA_050246455.1 Planctomycetaceae bacterium | reverse complement strand
GCCATGCGAACGAAGTCACGATGCGTGCCGTCATCGCTCGAGCCGATGGAAGCGAACGTCGCCAGATCGCTCCCGAGCTCAGCAAGGAGCCCGGCTCGTGGACGCAGTTCGCAGGATTCTCACCGGACGGAAAGACGGCGGTCATCGGCCGCGGCTGGAGGAGCGAGGAGAACGCGAAGTGGGAAGAGGAGCATAAGAACTTCCGTTTCACGACTGACGGATCGCTCTACGACGTTTACTTCATCGACCTCAAGACAGGTCAGTCGCTGAACATTACCGGCGTCGAACGCGTGAGCCCGTACAACAACGGCGTCTTCTTCTGGCCGGGCAAACCAGAGCAACTCGGATTCACCGCCATCATTGACGGGAACTCGCATCCGTATCGGATGGACCGCGACGGCCGCAACAAGCGCGACCTGACGAAAGACTCGAAGGAATTCACCTACGGATTCAGCGGATCCCCTGACGGGAAGCGGGTCGCCTATCATAAGAACTACAAGATTTACATTGCCGACGCCGACGGTTCGAATGCAGTCGCCGTCGAAACGGGGAAGTCGTTCAATTTCTGCCCCTACTGGTCCGAGGACGGAAAGCGGCTGCTGTTCGTTTCGGGTGAGCATTACAACTGCCATCCGCATGTTGTGAATTCCGACGGCACCGGGCTCCGCAAACTCGCGGACCGCGGAGGGTACGACGGCGTGGTTCCGTTCCTCGACGTCCCGGATTTCCACGGCGGATCGAGTGATGTTCCGAAGTGGGCGGTCGGCGGCGAGGCGATTTATCACACCGGTAAAGTCGGCGATAACATCGAGCTGTTTCGCGTCACACTCGACGGGAAAAGCGAGCAGCTCACGACGTCACCCACAGGATGGACGTTCTATCATCCCAACCCGAGCGCGGATGGCGAGTGGCTGCAATACGGCTCGAAGCGCGACGGCGTAAGAAACCTTTACGTCCGGCGACTCCGTGACGGCACCGAGTTTCCGCTGACAAGTGTTACCGCGGGCCACGCCGCGATGTGGATGCATTGGCAGAATCCCATCGAATGATGCCGCACCAGAGCGAACCGCGCGAGAATGTGGCGATCAGATTTCAAATCCCGTTGTGGCATCTTCGTGCGCCGCTGATTATGCTGCCGGGACCACATCTGTGGCATGGTGTTTGCGAAACTTTGAGGTCATTTTCCGGGCAGGGTGCAGGAAACTGAGCGAATCGCTGAATTCAGCGGTTTTGCATTGTTTCCCCAATTCGTAAGGAGCGCCCCCTTATGTCCAACGCCAGTTCTCGCAGCGCGTCGCTTATCGACAGCCGTCCTCCTCCGGCGTGAAATCTTCGACCGGCCGGCCAACCGGCTGCGACTCTTCTCCGAATTCTCATTCCCGCCGTGGCATTCCGCGGGAACTCAACTCCGGCACGATGCCCGCTTCATTGTGAAAACTTCCGAGTGAATGCACCCGGGAGCGGATTCGAGAACATTTTCAGGAGCTTGGAACCCATGAGTCCGAAGGAATTTTTCGACTTCGTCAAGAAAAATAAAGCCGAGATGATCGACTTGAAATTCTGCGACATGCTCGGCACCTGGCAGCACTGCTCGTATCCCATCGATAACTTCGACGAGGGAACATTCGAAGAAGGTCTCGGTTTCGACGGCTCATCCATCCGAGGCTGGCAGGCGATCAACGCGTCCGACATGCTCGCCGTTCCCGATGCGTCGACCGCGGTCCTCGATCCGTTCTTCAAGGAGCCGACCGTCAGCGTTATTGCCGACATCGTCGACCCGATCACGAAGGAGGCTTACAGCCGCGATCCACGCAACATCGCCAAGAAGGGGATCGCATACCTCAAGCAGACCGGAATAGCCGACACCTGCTTCGTCGGACCCGAGCCCGAGTTCTTCATCTTCGACGACATCCGGTACCAGTCGTCGCAGAACATGGCGATGTACCAGATCGATTCTTCCGAGGCCGCCTGGAACACCGGCCGCTCCGAGTTGCCGAACCTCGGCCACAAACCGCCGTACAAAGGGGGTTACTTCCCAGTCGCGCCGGTTGACACGTTCAGCGACATCCGCGGCGAAATGGTCCAGGAGATGCGGAAGATCGGCATTGTCGTCGAAGCGCATCACCACGAAGTGGCAACCGCCGGACAATGCGAAATCGACATGAAGTTCACGAACCTCCTGAAAATGGCGGACCAGCTCCTCTGGTACAAGTACATCATCAAGAACGTCGCGCGCCGTCACGGCAAGACCGTTACGTTCATGCCGAAGCCGATTTTCGAAGACAACGGCTCGGGCATGCACACGCACATGTCCTTGTGGAAGAGTGACAAGCCGCTCTTTGGCGGCGATGGCTACGCCGGGCTCAGCGATATGGCACTGCATGCCATCGGCGGAATTCTGAAGCATGGCCGCGCGATTCTCGCGTTCGCCGCGCCGACTGCGAATTCCTATCATAGACTCGTGCCGGGCTTCGAAGCGCCGGTGACGCTCGCAATGTCGCAGCGCAACCGTTCGGCTGCTGTCCGTATTCCGATGTACTCGGCAAGCCCGAAGGCCAAGCGCGCCGAGTTCCGTTGCCCAGACCCCTCCTGCAACCCGTACCTCACCTTCACCGCCATGATGATGGCGATGATCGACGGAGTGCAGAATAAGATCGACCCGGGGACACCGCTCGACCGCGACATCTACGACATGACCCCTGAAGAACTCGCCGAGACGAATAAGACCCCCGGCTCACTGCCTGAGGCGCTGGCGGCACTCGAATCCGATCACGCCTTCCTCACGAAGGGGGACGTCTT
>JBFWWA010000701.1:0-2799 GCA_050246455.1 Planctomycetaceae bacterium | reverse complement strand
GTCTCAGCCACGCTCTCACATTCGTCTGCCTCGCACTCGTTGCGGGATACCTGCGCCAGCCGGGATGGAAGCGGGGAATGCTCGTTGCCGTTTCGGTCAACCTGCTCTTGCTGGCGCGCCCGGGGACCGTCCCGTTCCTCGCCCTGTTCCCGTTGATCGGCCTGTTTCATCTGGTGCGCGACGGCCTGCGACCGGCCGTGATTCGCGCCGGAACATTCGGAGCCGTAACGGCTGCGGGAATCCTTCTGCACTGCAGCATCAATTACGCGGCGCACGGCCATTTCAAACAGCACGCCTTCACCGGATTCAACCTGGTCACGACGGCGCTGCAGCTTGCAACGGCCGAGGACGTCGAGCTCTTCGCCGATCCCGAACTGCGGGAGCTCGTGCGCATCTGTACCGTTGACCTCGCCGATAAGAGGAGCCCGGAGCTGACCGATTCCGCGGCGACTCAGAACTGCTGGCAGGTGGCATGCCCCGCGTATCGGCGAGTCTTCCACGAAACCGTCTTCGAGAATCCGTATCAGGCCGATGCCGTCTTTACGAAGGTCGCCCGCACTCTCATCCGTGCACACTCATCGGAATTCGCGGGGATGATTGCCGGCAGCTTCGTGCGCGGTTTCTGGTCGCTGAAGTGGCATCTCCCGCTTCTGGTTGTCATTGCGGCTTCGCTCGGACTGTTCGCAAAGAGAAAGAGCTGGCAGTACCTTTTCACAGCGTGGCTCGCTGCGCTACCGTTCCTGGTCATTGCGCCGTGCTGCCTCACGAATACGCCGCTCGACCGATACCGGTCGCAGATCTATTTCGCCGAGCTGTGGTCGGTGCCGTTGTTCGTGGGTGTGCTGGCGACGGATCAAATCCGCCGCCGTCGCGAACGGCGAGTGACAAGCCGCCCGGAGTCCGCCGCCGATCCGGCCGCGCCAACTCGAGCGAGCATCCACATCCCCGCGCGAACACACCAACGCGCCGCGATGCAGCGTGATGCGTTGCAACCCGGCGCATTCCAAACCCTCTCCCCGTCGGGGGTGTTCCCCGGAAACTCGGGTGGCACACCCTGAGCGTGCGAACGGCGCACATTCGTCGCGCGAGTTGCGACATCGGATGACCGTGGTGAAAGCCCCTTCACCCCGGCCCTCTCCCCCGGCGGGGAGAGGGAGTAGGACCTGGCGATCCCATCCCACCGCTGCAACGGAGCGCATTCCAAACCCTCTCCCCGTCGGGGGAGAGGGGAGGGTGAGGGGGAAGCTCGTGGGAATCGCATGTCTCCAACGGCGTCCATCGCGCGCGTCACTGCAGCGCATTCCAGATTGCTTCCGCGACGGCGTCCCAATCATCCAACGCCTCGTGGTTCCAGAATCGGATGACGCGATATCCTTCGCTTGCCAGCCATTGGTCGCGCGACGCGTCGTAGCTTCGCCGCAGAGAGTGCTGCCCTCCGTCGAGCTCGATCAGCAGCATGCGGTCGAGACACGCAAAGTCCGCGATGAATCTTCCGACGGGAACCTGGCGGCGGAATTTGAATCCGTGAAACCGCCGGTTGCGAAGCTGAGACCAGACGAATGCCTCCGCGTCTGAGGAGTTCTTCCGGAGATCTCTGGCTCGGTCATGTCGGTTGAACATGCGCGTCGCTTCGCGTGCTTGCTGGATTCGAAAGCCGGTGGTGACCCCCTCACCCCGGCCCTCTTCCCCGGCGGGGAGAGGGGGCCAGAACGGGCGAAGCTACTTCGTTTAACTCCCGCCCGTGATTTTTCGATCGAGGCGGCGCATTCCTCGGAGCCAGCGGTCGTAGTCGTCCGCTTTGTGGCGGAAGAAATCGTGAACTTCCGGGTGCGGCAGGATCAGGAACTTTTCAGAGGCTAGTCCCTGAATGACCGTCTCCGCGACATGTTCGGCCGTTACGGAGGTATAGCGGAGGTACGCGACGTGCGGGTTGTCGGCGAGCAGCATGTCGGTCTCGACTCCCATGGGGCAAAGGCATGAAACGCCGATGCCCTGATCGCGATAGTGGATCGACAGCCATTCCGCGAATGAAACGGCCGCGTGCTTCGAAACCGAGTACGGGGCCGAGCCCATCTCGGTGAGCAATCCCGCAGCCGACGCGGTCTGCAGCAGGTAGCCGCTCCCCCGTTCGAGCATGACCGGGATGACGGCGCGCGCCGCATAGAGCTGGGAAAGAAAGTTCACTTCCCAGGAGCGCTGCCACTGGTCGTCAGTCGCTTCAAGCCCCCCGCCGACTGCAATGCCGGCATTGGAACAGAAGAGATCGATCCGACCGTAAGCTTCGATGGTGCGGCGAACGACGCTGCGGACTTCCACCTCGTTGCCGACGTCGCAGGGGAGACCGAGCCCATTGATTTCGCGTGCGACCTGGTCGGCCTGATCGAAATCCCGATCGACGACGACCACCGCTTCCGCTCCTTCGGCCGCGAACCGCCGACAAAGCGCCCGGCCGATCCCCCGCGCGCCGCCGGTCACCACTGCAATCTTGTTCTTGAGTTCCATCTTCGTTTGCCTCTCGTCTCCGAATGACGCCCGTAACGCCGGCGATCAGGCCGGTCATTCCAGCGACACCCACCCGGATCGGTTAATGGATCTTCGCAATACCAGAAACAGCGTCAGGGAAAGCAGCCCTTCCGCGAGGAGAAACCAGTGAAACCAACCGGTCACCCACGCCCAGGTCGCCAGACCCGACAGTAAGAAAGAGAACAGCATCGTGAAAATCATTGTCAGGCCGCGGCCGGCGCTTTTCGCCTCTTCCGTAGGCAACGAAAGCGGCACGCCGTTCCCGCCGAGCGACGG
>JBFWWA010000700.1:0-2804 GCA_050246455.1 Planctomycetaceae bacterium | reverse complement strand
TATTCATCGCGGTCTTCTGCGAGGGGATCTTTCTGATGGTCTTCGCGCAGGCGCGCACTCTTGCAACAGCCGTTCCGCTGCTCATGTTCTTCGGGCTCTTCGTGAAGATGTCGAACGGCGCCACATACTCCGTCGTCCCGTTTATCAATCGGCGGGCGCTCGGTTCGGTGTCCGGAGTCGTTGGTGCCGGTGGAAACGTCGGCGCGGTCATGGCGGGGTTTCTCTTCAAAACGGAATCGATCTCGTGGCCGACGGCGCTCTTCGTACTGGGCGTTGTCGTCACGTTCTGCTCGTTTGCCGCACTCGCCGTTCGTTTCCCGGAAACAGCGACCAGTCCGGGCGCGTTGCCCGATCCAGGGCCCTCGGCTGGTCCGGCCGTCGTCGGTGCGTTGGTGGGGACACCGGCCGAATCGTGAAGTTCATTGAAGCCGTCCGGGTACAGGTCGATCGAATGATCGGCAATTCAAAGTGACGCACGGGTTGAGAGGTTATGGCGAACCCTGTTGAAGTCTGGAAGGCCGATAAGCATGGTTTCGACGTCTGGCCTGACGTCCTGAATTATGCTGCGCAGAACACTCCAATGAGCCAGATCGCGGACGCCGATCTGGAGCGGATGAAGTGGCACGGATACTACTATCGGAAGCGGGACGAGCCCGGCCGATACATGAACCGCATCCGGATTACCGGCAACGAGCTGACTTCGGAACAGGCCCGTACGGTCGCACATATTGCCTATGAATATGGACACGGAATTGTCGACGTCACGACCCGCGCCAATCTGCAGGTGCAGGGAATTGAGATCGCGAATGTCCCGCGCACGACGGAACGGCTCGAGAAGATCGGGTTGACCGCACGGCAGACCGGCCACGACAACATCCGCAACGTCTTCTGCCATCCATTCAGCGGTATCGATCCCGAGGAAATTATCGATACCCGCTCCCTCTGCCGCGACATTGACGCGGTGTTCATGGGAAGCCGTGTCTATTCCGACCTGCCGCGAAAGTTCAACATCGCGCTCAATGGAACCGACCGGCACGGCGCGCACTACTGGACGCAGGATCTCAGCTTTCTTGCGACGCGCGATGCCGATGGAGATCCCGCATTTCATGTGCTCGTTGGGGGCACCCAGGGACAGAGCACGCATCTGGCCTGGCATCTTCCGGTTCTCGTTCGCCCGGAGCAGGTCACGGAAGTGACGCGGGCCATACTCGACCTGTTCCGCGAAAAGGGGAATCGCGAGAAGCGCGGCCAGGCGCGATTCCGCTACGTCGTCGAACAACTGGATGTTTCCGGCGTCCTGGATTTTCTGGAAGAACGCTTGCCGTTCCGGCTCATTCCCTGGGCGAAGGAACCGATTCCAGCGAGCGCTCCGGAAGAACTCGTCGGTTGGTTCCGGCAGACTGACCCGAAGAAATGGACGATGGGACTCTGCGTTCCGCTCGGCCGATTGAGCTGGCAGCAGCTTGAGGGGCTGGCGGTTCTCGCGCAGCGCTGGGGCGACGGGCATTTGCGGACAACGGCCGATCAGAAGATCGCCGTGATCAACATCGCAACGGGATACAAGAACGCCGCCGCGACGGAAGCAGCAGCACTCGGCCTGAGCGTTCAGGCGGATGCAATCGCCCTCAACACCGTTGCGTGCACCGGCCAGCAGTTCTGCAACATTGCAGTGACCGAGACGAAGGGGCACATGTTCCAGCTCATGGAACGTCTTCGCCAGAAGCGCGTCACCCTGCATGGCATTCGCATTCACATGAGCGGCTGCCCATCGAGCTGTGCCGGACACTTCACCGCGGACATCGGCCTCAAAGGGGTGCGAGTCCGCCGGTTGATCGGCACGCGGGAAGGCTTCGACGTGATGCTCGGCGGCGGAATTTCAGGGCAGGTGCATCTCGCGCTGCCGTACAAGCTCGGTGTCGACGTCGACCAGCTCCCCAATCTGATCGAAGAAGTCGTCCGCGAATACTACTTGAAACACAAGTCTGGTCAGACCTTCAGCGCCTACTGGCGCGAGAACCTCCAAGCCAAACAGGCGGAGAAAGTGGGCGAACACGACTTCACTCCACCCGTCTGGATCTGCGAGAACTGCGACTTCCATTTCAGCGGCGAAGACCCGCCGGTCTTCTGTCCAAAATGTGCCGGCCTCCGTCGTTCCTTTGCGCGAATTGAAACATCGCCGCAGAACGAGGCGTCACCGGGGACAACTTCCGAGCAATCGGAAGCCGCGCCGTCGTCGGCCTCTCGAGTCGCGGCGGATGGATTCGTCCCCGCGGTTGCTCTCTCGGAGTTGAAACCGGGAACAGGACATCTCGTCACGCTTGCCGACAAAGAGATTGCACTCTTTATCGATGGGGAACAGGTCCACGCAATCGACAACGCCTGCCCGCACGAAGGTGCACCCCTCAGCGAGGGAGAGTTCAGCGACGGCGTGGTGACATGTCCCTGGCACGCCTGGACGTTCAAGGCCTGTACCGGCTGCAGTCTGGATCCCCAAGGTCACAAAGTTGGGCATTATGCCACGCGCGTCGACGGCGGGCAGGTTTACGTCCAGGTCGCGGAACCCGCCGTTGGGACGGGGCTTCTGGAACCGGCTGCGCCGAATCCGACGAAGAAGCTCTCGCCGATTGAACGAATCCGTGCTGCGGCCGGGAAATCGACGCGCGTCGCCGACGTGAGTCGGACCATTATCGAGATTGTTGACGAAACATCCGACGTCAAAACGTTTCGGCTCGACAACAGCGACCATGCCGTGCCGTTCGATCTGCCCGGAAAATTCCTGAAAGTCTGCGTGCCGATCGACGGCA
>JBFWWA010000699.1:0-2818 GCA_050246455.1 Planctomycetaceae bacterium | reverse complement strand
TAAATCCAGTCGCTGCATTCAGCGTCGGACGGAATTGCGAACAAAGCCAGTGCGGCCACCATCACGGAGAACCGCAGCGGCCGCTCTCCCATCGTTTCGAGAAACCCGTTGTGCAGACTCACGCTCATTGAATCACCGGGTGCTGTTGTTGCCGAAATTCAACAGAGACCGTCTCGATGATGCCCGAATGCAACAAAAATACGGCCGCTCATCATCTCTTTCTGTCGTTTTTATGATCTATGCATCCGGCGTGCCGGAATTCGATTCTTTCGACGGCGGATAGCGGCCGATGCCCCCTCGTAGATTCAAGACCGGCCTAGACTTCTCGGCCAATATTTTCGGACCCGGAATAGGGGCGGGAGATCAAGATGGGACTTGCGACACTGTTTGACGAGTTGCGCGCGAACGCGGGAATTGAAACCGTCAAGGAGTTCGGAGTTATCGACCGTGGCCGCATCGGATTCTCCGACTACGACGCTTCGCTCCGCATCGAGAAATTCGACGAGGAGTACTTCGTCTGTGTGATCGTTCGGCACGAGAAGCCGGGGGGCAGCTACACCCGAGTGGTGAAGTGGCCTTATAGTCGCACGTCGACGTTCGACCTCGATCAGGTCATCGCCGATTTCCTCGCGATTGAAGATGTTGAATACCGCGATATATACAGCGACTCGCGAGGATGGTTCGCGCGGGGATTCGATGCGTTGACCGGGGTCACCTGCCTCGGGCAATACGAGTTGAAATCGACACTGCAAGGAGGACGTTCGAAACGCTACCCGGTCAGCGCAACCGCAGTGACGTTCGGCGGAGCTGTGCAAATCTCACTCTCGGAGCAGCGGAGTCCGGGCGTCGTCACCATTGCACAAATCATCCTGGAATCGTGCGGTCGTCTTCGCAGCGCGATCAACGAGTACGCAAACTCCGGGAAGCGATCGAGCTGAGCGCCACAACGCGACACCGGTTCCACACGTTGTCAGCGCAGGCGTGAACTCTGTCAGCGACTGCGCACGAGTCCGAGGACTCCCCAGGAGCTTCCCGCACCCACAATCGGAACCAGGCTCTTTGATCCCTCGCCTCCGGGCTTGATCGGGCGGGATGTCATCGGCCAGGAGCCGTCGTCCTTCTGGGAGTTCACTAGAAACTTCTGACCTCGAACGACGGCCGCGTCGCCGGTTTCTGCGCCGGCATGGGCCAGTGCGTAGAGTGCCTGACCTGTCGCCCACGCATCGCTCGGCATCTCGTTCGTCTGACTCCAACCTCCGTCGGAATTCTGGCGTTCTCGAATGCGTGCAATGAGCGGCGTGATTTCTTCGGTCGGCCGTCCGAGCCGCGACCAGAGAATCACACGAAGTGCAACCGACTGCGGATCCCCATCCGTCGGGTTTTCGGACAGCCAGCGCACGCTGCGTTCGATTGCCGATTTCGCCGCGGGATCCGAATCAGCCAGGGGCAGGAGCGCGAGCGTCGCCGATACGGTCGCCGTATCGTCTGAAGGTACGAAGATTGGCGGGCGCGTTTCCGGCCAGGCCGCCCACGAGCCGTTCTCTAACTGATCGTCTTTCACCGTGCCGATCATTTTCTCAAGACCCGTCTGCTCGATCTTGTCGCGCTGGGGATCAATTCCCAGAGCGGACGCGTAGTAGATGGCCTTTGTGTTGACCGCCTTCGGAATTCCCGGCGGACGCGGCACACTTGTTTTCCCTTCTCCGGACTCCGCCATCCATTTAGTCAATTCCGCAAGCACCGGCTCCTCGATGATGTGTCCGCGACGTTTCGCTTCGCGCATCGCGGAAACAACAAGTGCGGCATGATGGCAGGAATTGCATTGATGCTTCTCTTTCCAGGCGAGCGCGTCCTTCGTGAGGAACGTCAGTCCCCGGCGAATTGCCTGATCGACAGCCGCCCGGTCCGTCACCCGCTCTTCGGCCCGAACGGATTCACCGCAAATAAAAAGGCAGGCAGCGAGCAGCAAACGCATGACAGAATCTCCCGGGCTGTGCATCTGCGATGTGAAGCACATTCGCGACAGTCTACCCGGGCTTTGAACCCCGAACCACGTCCCTTTGGTCAGTGCATCAAAGCGCAATGGCCCGAGAGTGACCCCGGGCCATTGGCAGTGACGATTCCGCTGCTGCGGAGTCGTCTGGCGGATTCAATTTCTGTTGGACGGTCTTACCAGCGTCCGCGCCAGCCACGACCGCCACGTGCCCAGCCGCCACCGTACCAACCTCGGCGCCCGCCGTACCAGCCTCCACCGTACCAACCACGCCGGCCGCCGTATCGGCTGTACCCGTAATACGGATAGCCCCCACCGTAGTAATACGTCGAATAGCCGGGGCTGTATCCGTATGAATAGCTCGGGTAGTAGTTGTAATACGTCCCCGCGCTATACGGCACCCAGCCGTTGTTGTAGTAGATCGACCAGCTGTTGTTCGGCCGGTAGTACCACCAATGGTTGTTATGCCAGCGATAGCGCCATCGGTCTCCGTTGAAACTGACTGGCGTCACGTCGACGGACGTCTGTGCGACGATCGGGGTGTTCCCCATGCTGTCCGCAGCTTTTGCATCTGAGGGAATTGCCCCCAGACCCACAATTGCCGCCAATGCAAAAAGTTTGTTCATCTCTGTACTCCTTCGCCACGGGCCAGACGCCGCCCGGAACGCCCGCTGCAAACGCTGCCCGATCACATCTCAAATTCTAGAAATCGGATGTGCGGATTTTGTGCCAAGCAGGCGAACATCGTGCCGATAGCCGCGGATCTCCACGAATTAGCCGGTCCAAACGCCCGTTCCAGCACGATCTATGACGAAATCCCGAAAA
>JBFWWA010000698.1:0-2822 GCA_050246455.1 Planctomycetaceae bacterium | reverse complement strand
AAGGCGCGGCTGATCGTTGAAGGATACGTTTCCGGACTGCACAAGAGCCCGTACCAGGGATTCTCCGTCGAGTTCGCGGAGCATCGCGAGTACGTGGCCGGCGACGATCTTCGCTACGTCGACTGGAAGGTCTTCGGCAAGTCGGACCGTTTCTATTTGAAGCAGTTCGAGGAAGAGACGAATTTCGCCTGCCAGATTCTGCTCGACTGCAGCGAGTCGATGAACTACCGCAGCGACGAGGCGCCGGTCTCGAAGCTGGAATACGCGAAGTATGTCGCCGCTTCGCTCGCGTATCTTGTCGTCCGTCAGCAGGACGCCGCGGGACTTGCGACGTTCGATACGAAAATCGGCACGTTCCTTCGGCCGTCGAGCCAGCCTTCGAGTCTCAAACAGTTATTTCATGTGATGGACCAGGAAAGCGGCGCCGGCGAAACAACGGTCGGGCCGATCTTTCATGATCTCGCGGAACGGATTCACAAGCGGGGGCTCGTCATTATTCTGAGCGATCTGTTCGACGACGTCGGCCAAATTCTTTCCGGGCTCAAGCATTTCCGTCATCGCCGCCATGACGTGAGCCTGATCCAGATCATCGACCCCGCGGAGCAGGATTTTCCGTTCGAGGACCCGACCCTCTTCAAAGGTCTCGAGGGATTGCCGGAGCAGATGACCGAGCCCCGCGGTCTCCGGAAGGCGTATCGCGCCGAGTTTGAGAAGTTCCTGCGCGATATTCGCCGCGGCTGCCGGGATTTGCAGATGGATTACCAGCTGATTCGGACCGACCAGACGCTCGACGTGGCCCTCACGAGTTTTCTGTCGCATCGTCGTCATCGCGCGGGACGGACCTGAGATGCCCGCTCTCAATCATTCCCATTCAATGATGCTGGCGATGGGGTTCGCGAGCCCGTGGCTTCTTACGGGGCTGGCGCTTGCGGGAATACCGATCGTCCTGCACTTTTTTTACAAGCGGCAGTATCGCGAGACCCCCTGGGCTGCGATGCGATTCCTGCTGGAAGCGGCCCGAAAGCATTCCCGGCGGCTCCGGCTCGAACAGCTGTTGCTGCTCGCGGTGCGAGTTCTCATTCTTGCGTTCCTGGCGACGGCGCTCGCGCGCCCCTATGCCGAGCTCGTCGGCGGAATCGGCGAGTCGGCGGCGCCGGTGCATCGGATCGTGGTCATCGATTCGTCGCTGAGTATGGGATTCGAGGAAAAAGGATCGACACGGTTCGCGCACGCACAGGAATTGATCCGCGAGCGTATCCGTGAAGCCCGGACGGGAGATCTCTTCAACATTGTGCGGATCAGCGGCGATTCGCCCCAACTGGTCATCGGGCAGCCCACCGCGCGGATTGAGCAGGTGCAGTCAGAGCTCGACGCACTGCGCCCGACCGAAGAGCGTGGCGACGTCGTCGCCGCTTTGCGGCAGACGTCAGAGCTCGCGACGCTCGCACCGGAAATCGCGGAAAAAGAGATTCTGATCGTCAGCGATTTTCAGCGAGAGAACTGGCAACCGGAAACTCCGAGAGGTGCGGAGGAAGTAAGACGATTGCTGGGAGTTCTGGGAAGCCAGGGCGAAGTGGTTGCAATCGACGTCAATCAGGGGAGCAGCCCGAACTCGGCGGTGACTTCGCTCGATACGGAAGAAGCAGTCCCGATGGTCGGACGAGACATCGTCTTCCGAGGGATGATGAGAAACTACGGGCTGCAGCCTCTCCTGCAGCAGAGAGTTGAAATCCACGTCGACGGCCGACTTGTGGAAGGACGCACGGTCGACCTTCCGGCAGAACGCGAAACGCCGATCGAGTTCTCGCACCTGTTCCGGGAGAGTGGCGAGCATCTGATCGAGCTGAAGCTTGCGGGTGATGCGCTTCCCATCGATAACAGCCGGGCAATGGTGCTGCCGGTTCGCGACGAGATCAGCGTACTGCTCGTCAACGGGCGACCCGCCGGCAAGGCCTCCGATGCGGCGACGTACTATCTCGAAACGGTTCTCTCTCCCACCACCGCCCGGGAAACGTGGTCCGGAGCAACTCGACCGCGCGTTATTGGCGACGGTGAACTGATTCAACAGAACCTGAACCGCTTCGACTGTGTCTCCCTCTGCAACGTGAGAATTTTCACCGATCGGGAAGTCGCCCTGCTGCGGACCTATGTGGAGAGCGGCGGCGGACTGATGATCTGGCTGGGAGATCAGGTGCAAGCCGAGATGTACAACCGGTTGCTCTACGGAGACGGCAAGGGAGTGCTTCCCGCGCAGTTGCAGCAGCGCGTCGGAGGAGCCGGAATGGATCGCTCCGCATTCGGTTTCGATGCCGAATCGCTCGAGCATCCGATTCTGCGCCGCTTCCGCGGCAATCCGGGGACCGGGCTCGAGACGACGCTCACGCTCGAATACTTCCGCCTGCAGTTGGAAAATCAGAGCGGAGCGCGCGTTGCGCTTCGGTTCGACAGTGGGGATCCGGCAATCGTTGAGTCGCAGATCGGACAGGGACGCGTCATCGTCATCGCGACGTCAGCGGATGTGTCGTGGGGGACCTGGCCCATACAGCGGAGCTTTCCGCCGCTCGTCCATGAGATGGTCCGTTATGCGGTTGCAGGTCGTCAGGGAGAGCGGCAATTGAATGTCGGTGCACCATTCGTTCGCAATCTCCCCCAGTCCGATGTGCCGACAACAGCCCGCATCGTTCGTCCCGACGAACGGGAAGTTCCGCTCGATGTTGCCATCCGCGAGAACGCACCGACCGTTTTGACTTACCGGCAGGCGGATCGGAGCGGCGTCTATCAGCTCGAACTGGGACCTACGGTTAATCGGACCGAGAAATTCG
>JBFWWA010000697.1:0-2834 GCA_050246455.1 Planctomycetaceae bacterium | reverse complement strand
CCCGGCACCCTGCGCCAGACTTTCGCCCAGCAGCAGGTATTGCGCGCTGTCCCCTTTCAATTCCCAACGATCATTCCAGCAGGCGCCGTAGATCAGAAGCAGAAACAGTGCGCACGCGGGAACGGCAAGTCCCGGCAGTGAGCGCAGCGGCACACGATTCCGCTCCGGCGCGGGGAATGCAGCTTCGGCCGACGATTTCGTCGGTTGAACCACGTGGGGAGACATGACGCGTATTCAGCAGTAGCGGATCGAGCGAGAAATGATGAGATGCAAAGCCGACGAGCAACCCTGGCACGGGCGCACAGCGGGAGCGGTGCGGGCCAGTTGAAGAGCGCAGTGGACGGAATGGTGGAGATTGGAGAGAAAGGCGAGAGGTTTTTACTTCGCATCCGGATGAGGGTCAAGATCATTCCCCAAGCCTCGCGAATCCCCGTAACAACCCTGATTTTCCAACAACTGCGAGCGGTTCTGAACGTCAGAAAATCTCGCCGGCAATTCTCCGGTGTTCGCCGCAACAACTTCTCGAACCGCGTCGAGCCCGACGTTATGCTGTTGAGGAAACTCGCGCGTGCGGAGAAAGACATGCTGCATCGCCGAAGCTGGCACATTGCTTCAGAGACGCCGCAGAGACGACCGGCGTTCAGCCGCGTTGAGCTGCTGATCGTGCTCGCAGTGGCGGCGCTCATTGTCAGTGTCACGGCGCCGGCCCTTCCTGAGATCCGGGAATGGTCGCGCAAGCAGCAATGCCACGAGAATCTCCGCCGCATCGGCGCTGCCTTCGACGAGTATCACGGCCAGTTCGATTCGCTTCCCCCTGCCGCGTACTGGGACGAATCGGAGATGCTCGTCGATGAAGACATGCGTCCTGCCCGCAATCCGGAGACCGTTCGCAGCACCCGGCAGAACTGGGCGCAGCTTCTGTTGCCGCACCTCGGTGAAGCGCCCCGTGGTTCGATGTTCTTTCCGGCCGCGTCGATTGTCGATCCCGCGAACGAGAGGGGGCGGTTGGCATCGCTTTCGGTGATGACCTGCCCCAGCGATGATTTCCATCATGCAGGGAACCTGTACGCGCTCGACCTTCCGGACGGTTCTCGCCCCGAATTCGCGCGCGGGAATTACGCAATCAACGGCGGCAGCCATGGCAATGTCGAGTTTCCCGGGCGGCTTTCATTTCCAGTGACCGATGGAAACGTCATCCGCTTTCGATCGGCCGACAGCGTGTTCCAGTGGTGGGGCAACGGCGTGGCCGGCTTCAACAAATGCTTTTCGTTGAATGATTTCTCGAACGGGCGCAGCACAACGGTGCTCATCGATGAAATTCGCGCGGGGATTGTGCCGGAAGATTCGCGGGGAGTCTGGGCGCTCGGGCAGATCGGCTCCAGTGTGACCTGGGCGCACGGAGTGAACGCCGACGACTACGGCCCCAATAATCAGATCGCGGATTCAGACGACATTCTGGAAGGGCGAGCCATCTCCGCCAAGTACGGCATGGAACGCTTCACTGCTGCGCAGATGCCGTTTTGCGGGCATTGCAGCTACAGCAATCAGGCAACGGCGCGAAGCCGACATGCTGCAGGGGTAAACGTCCTTCTGGCGGACGGCGCGAGTCGGTTCATTTCGGACGACGTGGACCCCGGCCTCTGGCATGTGCTGCACTCCCGGGAAACCGCGCGCGACGCAATCGCGGAATTGGATGTTGAACTTTCGGACCGTGAGCCGACGGATGCGCGCGAAACGAGACCAGAACCAATCGCATCACAAACGGAACCTGAAGCCTCGCCGATCATTGTCAATTCGATCGACATGCCGCTGGTGCTTGTGAAGCCGGGAACGTTCACGATGGGACTTCCCGATGCTGAGAACGCCTATGCGTTTCCCGAGCGGGATGCTCCGCCGCACCAGGTTCGCTTGACGCGGGGCTACTATCTCGGCGCCCACGAAGTGACGCAACGCGAATTCGAGGAGGTCATGAATCGGCAGCCGAGCTGGCATTCTCCGAACGGCGGCGGCGCCGCTCTCGTGAAGGAATTCGATGCCGACACGCTTCCGGTCGAGAGCGTCACCTGGAACGAAGCGGTAGAGTTCTGTCGTCGGCTCTCGGAACGTCCGGAAGAACGAAAGGCACGAAGAACCTACCGGTTGCCGACGGAGGCGGAATGGGAGTTCGCCTGCCGGGCCGGTTCGACAAGACCGCAACCCTTCACGGAAAAATGGCAGAACCTGAACGACTTTACTGCAATTGCCGGGAAGGAAAAACATCCTCGCGAGCCGCTTGTGCCGCAACCGGTCGGCTCGACCGCGCCGAACGCGTTCGGATTCTCGGAGATGCGGGGCAATGTGTTTGAATGGACCGCCGACTGGTTCGACCGCGACTACTACGCGCGTTCCCCGGTCGATGACCCTCCCGGTCCGCGCAGCGGTTATCTCAAGGTGGTGCGTGGCTGGGACTGGGTTTTCATTGGGCCGCAATGCAAGGATTTTCATCTCGTGACGCCCCCTTCGGTCCCAAGCCGGTACGTCGGGTTCCGCGTGGCGATGGATTTCGCGTCCGGTCCGTAACTGCCGGCCGTCAGCGTCCACATTTCTGCTGGACGTATTGAGGTTCGCGGGCGTTGGAAAGAGCGACGTCGTAAGTAATCATCCCGCGCTGGTAGAGATCGAGAAGCACAGCGTCCATGGTCTGCATCTGCAACTTGCGGCCTGTCTGCATTTCGTTGTAAAGGAGATGCGGCTCTTTGTCGCGAATGTGGTTGCGGACCGCGCTCGACGTGACACAGACTTCGCAGGCGAGCACGCGCCCCTGCCCGTCGGCACGGACCAGAAGCTTCTGCGCG
>JBFWWA010000696.1:0-2842 GCA_050246455.1 Planctomycetaceae bacterium | reverse complement strand
CGGGCGAATGGGCTCTGTTGCGGCCGGTCTCCCGACCGTGCCACCGGGGTTGAGCGAAGGCCTCCGTCGGGTGGCAGCCCTCGGCTCGGCGAAGGCCTATCGGAGCCCCGGTCGAGGCAACGATCGCGCGGCGCGAGCTCCTGGGTGGAACTCACCGGACAGTCCGGGGCGGGCGATCGAAACATGAGACCAGCACAACCACCGCATGCCACAGATTACGCATCTTCCGCATGATGCGCGATCCGACGAACAGGACGCTCAACATACATGCACAATGCCCGGTGGTTAAGCAGCGATTCGTGCACAGTTTCTATGCAAACGGGCTGCCGACCCCCGGCCAACCACGCCGGACATGCCGGTCCACAGAGCTCCGCGGCGCCACCACGAACGAATGTAGCGGTCGATCGAGCGACACCCAGGCCGCATCTGCACGTTCACAAGTTCGCAATGGTCCTAGGATTTCTGATATTCGGACGGATTTGCCCGGTTCGCACTGGATTTTTCGAAATGCCGGTTGTTATCTTTATGAACACATACTCGAATTGACGACAGGTAAGGCGGGCAACGTTCGTTGCTCGCAGAGGCGCGTCTCCCCAAGCCGTTCAGTGAACTTCAGGCAGCTCGGAAGCGGATTGTTCCGCGACATCCGGCTCCTGACTCACAAGGCGAGGGGTTCAACAGGGAAGCTGAGAGAAAACCACTGGAAGGAGTTGCGGCCATGCTTGTTCTCTCGAGAAAGCCGGGTGAGCGGATCCTGATCGGCGACAACGTGACGGTGACGATCGTCCGCATCGGACCGAACAACGTCCGCCTCGGCATTGAAGCTCCGCGCGAGCTGAACATCGTTCGCGAAGAGCTCTGCATTCCGCTCAATGCCATCGAAGGCCTGAGCGAAGCGCAGTCCGACGTCGGTTCGTCGTCTCCGGCCCATTCGTGATTGCCGGCCCGAATTCGTGAAGTCGATTCCATCGTGAAGCGCCGCTGCCGCGTCGTTCGTGCACCGGCTGAAACCACGTCTCGATCGGTTTTCCCGACACGGCAGAATTGCCACTCCTCTTCCGAGCGGAACCGGCTCGGTTCAGGCTCCATTTTTCCGACGCAGACCGGCCGCTTGTCTCCCGCTCGCGAAGCGGGATGAGATAGGCTTTCAAAGCGGGCCCGTAGCCGTTCGGACCACCCGCCGGGTCACCCCACCGATACAACCCGCGCGGGGGAGCGTCTGAGGCCGTTTCCCGGGCCCCGCCTCCGCCGGGAAGGGCGGGTCGATTCTTGTTCGCCCTCCTGTTCGCCGGTACAATCAACCCTTGATTTCCGCGGAGAAAAGCCACTCGAACTCGAGCGGAGGATGGAGACATGCTGCAGTTGACCGGTCGCGGCACGGCACATACCTGCGACGGCATCACGCGCCGTGATTTCCTGCAGGCGGGCACTCTCTCTGCGGTCGGCCTGTCGCTCGCGGAAATGCAGGCTCTCGAAGCTCAGGGAGCGGTCGCCAAGGGGCATGATGATCGGTCGGTCATCATGATTTTCAACCTCGGTGCGCCGAGCCAGCTCGATACCTGGGACATGAAGCCCGACGCCCCGTCGGAAATCCGCGGCCCCTTCAAGCCGATCTCGACGAAGTCGACCGATATCCAGATCAGCGAGATCTTTCCGCGTCACGCGCAGCACGCCGACAAGTTCTCGATCGTCCGCAGTTGCTACCACACCGCGGCGGCCGTTCACGACACCGGCCACCAGATGCTGCAGACCGGACGCCTCTTCACCGGCGGCATCAACACGCCGCACGCCGGATGCGTGGTGAGCTACCTGCGCGGACGGAAAACCGATCTTCCCGCACATGTCATTCTTCCCGAGCCGATGGGACGCACCGGCGGCAACCTTCCGCACGGACAGGACGCGGGGTTCCTCGGCAAGGCGCACGACCCGTTCGTCCTGATGGCGGATCCCTCGAAGCCCGACTTCAAGGTGCCCGACCTGCTTCCGCCGCAACAGATCGGCGAAGCGCGGCTCGCGCGCCGTCGC
The DNA here is from genome assembly GCA_050246455.1 of Planctomycetaceae bacterium. GTDB lineage: Bacteria > Planctomycetota > Planctomycetia > Planctomycetales > Planctomycetaceae > CAZVJA01. Next base: position 817 of record JBFWWA010000696.1, on the reverse strand, counting down.
AAGCTGCGGGACATCGTCGACGAAACGGTGAAGACGTTTGAAACCAGTCAGAATGCCCAATTGCTCGACAGCAACTTCGATGCGGCCTTCCGCATCATGACCAGCGAACAGGCCCGCGCCGCCTTCGACCTCACGAAGGAATCGCAGGACGTCCGCGAACGGTACGGCATGAACCGCTTCGGCCAATGCTGCCTCATGGCGCGCCGGCTCATTGAAGCGGGCGTCCGCTTCGTAACAATCAACACGTTCCTCACGGTCTTCGACGAGATCACCTGGGACATTCACGGCACGAAGCCGTTCACTTCCATTGAAGGCATGAAAGACATCGTCGCCCCGATGTACGACCAGGCCTACGGCGCGCTGCTCGACGACTTGCAGGAGCGCGGCATGCTCGAAAACACGCTCGTCTGCAACCTCGCCGAGTTCGGGCGCACGCCGCGCGTGAATCCCGCCGGGGGACGCGACCATTGGCCGCAGTGCTGGTCTTCGTACTTCGCGGGAGGCGGCGTGAAGGGGGGACGTGTCATCGGGCGGAGCGATCCGATCGGTGGCTACCCCGCGGAACGACCGGTCGCGCCGAACGAAGTCGTGGCGACGATCTTCAAGAGTCTCGGCCTCGATCTCGAAGCGCATCTTCCGGGACCGGCAGGCAGGCCGTTCCCACTCGTCGATTTCGGCACCCGCCCCGTCGACGAACTGTTTTAACGAGCGCCGTCAATCTCCTGCTGACGGTACGACAAGAGATAACATGCCGGCGCCCGCGCGACGGCATGGACTGGTTCAAAGAGCTTTACTCACAGCAGCGGGTCCAACCCCC
>JBFWWA010000695.1:0-2850 GCA_050246455.1 Planctomycetaceae bacterium | reverse complement strand
CACGCTGTGTTCTGTTGTGGCCGGTCTCCCGACCGAGCCACGCTGTGTTCTGTTGTGGCCGGTCTCCCGACCGAGCCACGCTGCGCGACCGCAGGTCTCCCCCTTAAACGAAAGACCTGCGGTCAGCGAAAGTGGCATGGTCAGGAGACCATGCCAAAACATTGAGAGACCACACCACGACATTTCACCCCTTGATCCCCTTCGCCTGCAGAATCGGCATGAGGAGTCGTTTCAGATTCTCGCCGAAGATCTTTCGTCGATCACCTTCCGAAATATCAGCCGCCTGCACTTTCGCGAGCTGCGACGCAAAGCTGCGGCCGCCGGCGTCGCTGCCGTAGATGACGCGCTCCGCACCGAGTTCGCGGACCGCCATCTCGACCATTCCCGCGGTCGGATCGAAGCCCGCCGTCTCGAGCGAAACATTTTTGTGCGGACGGACCGCGCGGATGCCTCGCTCCCAGTCTCCCCCGGCATGTCCGCAGATGAACGACACGCTCGGATGCCGGGCGGCCAGTTCCGCGAGATCCCTCGGCGTCGATTCCCCCGCAAGATTTCCCCCTGCCTTCAGCCACGTGTGCTGAAACACCGGCACCTTGAGCTCCCCCGCGCGCCGGATGATCGGATCGATCTCCGGGCCATTGCAGCGATGGGCAACCCACAGCTTCACGCCGACGAGCGGCCCGTCTTTCACACAGCGGTCGAGCTCCGCGAGACTCTCGTCCCCATGTTTCGGGTTGAGATAAACGAACCCGAACGCGCGGTCATGCCAGTGCGCGAGTGCTTCAATCACCTCGTCGTTCTGGCGGCGGAAATCGTCGGGCGAAGGATCGAGCGACCAGGTCGTCCCCATGTAAACCACAATCCGCGCAATCCCCATCCGGTCGGCGAACTCGATGAGCTTCGCCATCCGCTCGCCCGGTGTCGCTCCCTCAACTCCGGAAAGATGACAGTGGAGGTCCCAGATGGTGGAAATGTCGAATTCCTGATGACGAATGTCTAATGGAAAGGCTGTTAGCGTTCAGATTTCAGCGATCAGCCATGCGAATTCCGACGACGAGTCGTCGGCTTGGAATACTGATTGCGTGTTACGGATTCTCGATGACTTCGTGATTCGTCGTTGCCGCCAGTTCGCGTAGCAGGTCTTCGACGGCTTTCACGCCGGGATCGGCCGGCAGTCCGTGAAAGCCGACATCCTGCGCGCGGGCTTGCCCATCATCCATGTGGGAGAATCTTTCCTCGAAAATGATGTCGCCCGAGCCGTCTTGGTTCTGACGCCTCGCAAGCCGTCGCAGCTGGGACGGTTCGAACGATCGGATTGCGTGGCTCTTGAAGAGTCCTTCAAAGATCACCGCACGCCGATCGGTGATCAGATAGACCGACGATCGGGAGTTTCTCAACTTCCAGAACGGGGCGCTCAGCATTCCCAGGCCGACCAGCACGAACGGTAGGCCAAAAAGGGGAAAGAGATCTTCCGCCTTATTGAATTGCGGCCACTGAAACCCGGCCGCACCCGCCATCCAGAAAAGTGCGAAGGCCGTCCACGGAATTCCGAACGCGAAAATTGCGAACATCGGCTTCGCCACGCGGATCGCTACCGGACGACCCAGCCAGACGATCGTTTCCCCCTCGACCACCTCGCTCTCAATGAGCTGCTGAAGTTCGACAGGAAGATCGGATATATCAAGTCCAGCGCTCATCGAGCCTGTTCCGTATGGCGGATGAATGCAGCCCGCATTTGTCAGATGGTACAATAATGCGGCATTCCATTCGAACCGAATTCATTCCTTGGGACCGACGCCCTTGCCCTATTTCGTTTACATCACCGCATCGAGCAGGGAGGAGGCGCTTGCCATCGGCCGTACGCTCGTCGAAGAGCGGCTCGCTGCCTGCATCAACGTCCTCGACGGCATGACCTCCCTCTACTGGTGGGAAGGGAAAATCGAGCAGGGGAACGAAGCGGTCCTCATTGCGAAAACACGGGATGAAAATGTCGAACCCCTCACCGAACGGGTCAAGTCGCTCCACAGCTACTCGGTCCCGTGCGTCATCGCGTGGCCGATCAAGCACGGAAACGATCCCTACATTGACTGGATTGAGGAAAACTCATTACCGCCGGAAGACGATCCTTCCTCCCGTCGCCGCATGGGTTTCAAATAGTCGCAACACCTGAAGCCAGACCGCCTGAAGCCTGAAGCCCGAAATGCCTGCTATCTACGAACATCATCACGTCGTGCTTGACGCGGAAATTGACGATCAGGGGCACGTGAACAACGTCGAGTACCTGCGCTGGATGAACCGGGCAGCGGTCGATCATTCGACGGCTCAAGGCTGGCCGCCCCAGCGGTACCTGGAGAGCGGCGGCGGCTGGGTCGTCCGGACTCACCGCATCGATTACCTGCTTCCCGCGTTCGCCGGCGATGAAATCGTCATTCGAACCTGGGTCGGCAACTTCACGAAGGCGACGTCGATCCGTCGCTACCACATCATCCGCCCGCGCGACGGCGCCACTCTCGCGAAAGCCGAGACGAACTGGGCCTTCATCAGCCTAGAGCATCGCGTCCCCCGCCGCATCCCGCCGGAACTGGCCGACGCGTTCGAGCAGGTCGATGAGGGAAGTTAAACGCTACCCTCCTCACACTGCGGCGCGCGAGACGATCGGACCCCGGGCTTTGATGGCGCGGTCGATCGTTGCGATCTGATCAGCCGTCAACTCCCATTTCATCTAGGCCGCATTGTCGCGGATCTGGTCGGGACGTTTTGCACCGCACAATGCCACGGTGATACCGGGGCGGGCGATCGTCCAGTTGATGACGACCTGTGCGACCGTCGTGCCGGTCTCCTTCGCGATCG
>JBFWWA010000694.1:0-2863 GCA_050246455.1 Planctomycetaceae bacterium | reverse complement strand
GCTCGAACTGACCGACAAGAAGTACATCAAGTGGACGACGGCTCAGCGAACGTACACAAGCGTGGAAGGAGTCTTCGCCGCGGGGGACGTGGCCGACGACTACTACCGCCAGGCAATTACCGCCGCCGGTTCGGGCTGCATGGCCGCGCTCGATGCCGAACGATGGCTTGCGGCGAAGGGGCACGAGTAAATCATGCTCACCAAAGAAGGTTGCCGGTCGCGGCAGAAGCGGTTGTGGGATTCCGTTCCCGCGAATGTGGAATGGATGCTCATCGCCGATCCGCGGCACGTGAACTACCTGAGTGCGTTCTGGGTGCAGCCCCTCAGTTTTTCCGGCGGCGAGCGCGGCCTGTTGCTCCTCGAACGTAATGGGCCGACGACCCTCTTCGGCGATAACTTCGCCGTGCGCGCGGCGGCCGGCCCTCACTTCGCCGATCAGGAAGTGGTCGAGAAGTGGTACGATCATAAGCACACAACGGTGAATCGCGATCATGTTCTGTTCACCGCGCTCAGGTCGGTTGCAGAGAAGCTCGGGAAGCGGCGCGGTGCGATCGAGTCTGAATGGCTGCCAGTCGGTGCACGCGAAGTGCTCGGTTCTCCGACGATTGACGATGTCGATCTCGGCTCAGCACTCCGCCGGCTCCGTCGTCAGAAAGAAGCGGATGAAGTCGCACTGCTCAAGTCGTGCATGCGCGCGACGGATGCGGGGCACAAGCGGGCACGCGAGGTGGTCAAGCCCGGCGTCACTGAGCTCGACGTCTATCGCGAGGTCCTCTCAGCCGTTGTCGCGGAAGCGGGGCGGGCGGTTCCCATTTACGGCGACTTCCGCGCAGCAACGAAACAGCAGCCGAAGGCAGGGGGCTTGCCGACGAATTATAAACTTGCGCCCGGCGACCTGTTTATTCTCGACTATTCGGTCGTCTTCGACGGTTACCGGAGCGATTTCACGAACACGATCGCGGTCGGCGAGCCGAGCGCGGAGCAGCAGAAGCTGTTCGCAATCTGCCAGGCGGCGATGAAGAGCGGCGAAGAATCCCTGCGTGCCGGCGTCCGCGCGGCTGACGTCTACGCCGCGGTTTCCAGGCCGATGGTCGAAGCGGGGCGTGGTCCGCTCGGCCACCACGCCGGGCACGGCATCGGCCTCGCGCATCCCGAGTATCCCATTCTCGTCCCGGAGAGCGATGAAACGCTGCTGGCGGGAGACGTCGTCACGCTCGAGCCCGGCCAGTACCAGGAGGGAGTCGGCGGGATGCGGATCGAGCACAACTACCTGATCGGCGAGCGGGGCGCGGATAGACTCAGCGACCACGTCATCTCGCTGACTTGAGCGACCCATGCCCGACCGTTTCGACTGGATCTCCCGCGAGCTTCAGCGGCTCGATGCCCTCGGAGTCGTCCGTAAGCGCCGGCGCGTCACTTCGCAAGCCGGAGGAAGCTGCGAGATCGACGGCCGCTGCTACCGGAATTTTTCGAGCAACGATTATCTCGACCTCGCACACGACCCGCGCGTCGTCGAGGCGGCGGCGCGGGCGCTCGCCGAGTTTGGAGCGGGGGCGGGATCGAGCGCACTCGTGACCGGCCGGACCGACTGGCACGCCCGACTCGAGGAAATGATCGCCGACTTCGAAGGGCAACCGGCGGCTGTCATCTTTCCGACCGGATACGCCGCGAATATCGGCACGGTAGCGGCGCTCGCAGGTAAGGAAGACGCGATCTTCTCCGATGCACTCAATCACGCAAGCCTCATCGACGGTTGCCGGCTGAGCGGTGCAAAGGTGCACGTCTACGATCAGACCCGCCTCCGGGAACTGGAAGAGAGTTTGCGCAGCGCGACAGATTACCGGCGACGATTCCTCATCACCGATACTCTTTTCAGCATGGACGGCATTGCTGCGCCGCTGGCAGAGCTTTGCGATCTGGCGGAAAAGTACGGGGCGGAAGTCATCGCCGACGAAGCGCATGCGACCGGTGTTTTCGGTCAGCGCGGACGTGGCCTCTCGGAAGAGCTGGGACTCGAAGCTCGAATCGCCGTCCGGGTCGGCACATTGAGCAAAGCGGTCGGCTCGCTCGGCGGATTCGTCGCGGGGGCGACGCCGCTCGTCGACTGGCTGTGGAACCGCGCCCGGACGCAGATGTTTTCGACGGCACTCCCTCCGGCGACCTGCGCGGCTGCGTGCGCGGCGATCGAGATCATTCAGAAAGAACCGGAGCGTCGTGCGCATCTCGCGCAGCTGAGTGCGCGCCTCCGATCAAACCTTGCCGCCGAGGGACTGGCTGGGAACGCCAACGGCGTCGGTCCGGTCATTCCCGTCATTCTTGGAACGCCCGATGCGACGATGTCGGTCGCCTCCGGACTCCAGGAACAGGGGATGCTCGTTGCGGCCATCCGCCCGCCGACTGTGCCCGAAGGAACATCACGCCTCCGGATTTCCGTCACGGCCGCCCATACTCTCGATGATATTGACGAGCTGACGAACGCATTGCTCGGCGCGGTCGAGCGATCGTCCGCACGGAAAAGCGTCCAATCCCGGAATTGACTCCTGACCCCTGCATGCTGACTCGTCGCAATGCCTGAAGCCGGAAGCCTGAAGCCAGAAGTCCGCACCGACGCCGATTGGCGAAGCGAGTATCCGTTCGCGTCGCATTATCTCGAACTCGACGGCGCGCGATATCACTTCATCGATGAAGGGAAGGGAGAGCCGGTGCTGTTCGTGCACGGCAACCCGACCTGGAGCTTCGCTTGGCGGCACCTCGTGCAAGAATTCTCTGCGACGCGCCGCACCGTCGCGGTCGATCATGTCGGCTGCGGACTCTCCGACAAACCCCAGGATTATCCGTACCGACTCCGGCAGCACAACGAGAA
>JBFWWA010000693.1:0-2863 GCA_050246455.1 Planctomycetaceae bacterium | reverse complement strand
AAGTGCGCTCCACGGCCCGATGTACGGCCACGGATTCGCAACACTCTTTCTTGCCGAGGTTTACGGCATGACGCGTACCAATGAGGTGCGCGACAAGCTTGAACTTGCCGTGAAGCTCATTATCAACACGCAGAACAACGACGGCGGCTGGCGCTATCATCCTGTTCCCAAGGACGCAGACCTTTCCGTCACCGTCTGCCAGATCATGGCTCTCCGCGCCGCTCGAAACAGTGGAATTTATGTTCCGAAAGAAACGGTCGACCGCTGCACGGCGTACGTTCGCCGCAGCCAGAATTCCGACGGCGGATTTCGCTATCAGCTCAATCCGTCGTCCCAGGTTACTTTTGGTCTGACTTCGGCGGGAATCGTCGCGCTCTACAGCGCCGGAATCTATAAAGGGCAGGAACTCGATCGCGGCGTCAGCTTCGTCAAGCAGTTCCAGCCCGGCGAGCGCCGCCGCCGCCCGATCATTCACTACTACTACAGTCACTATTACGCGGTGCAGGCGATGTGGCATGCCGGAGGCGATCATTGGCGCGCCTGGTATCCCGCCGTGCGTGACGAATTGCTTGCCGACGCGCTTCGACTCCCCGACGGCGGCTGGACGGATCCTTCGAACGGCGACGAATACGCGACCGCGATGGCCTGCATCGTCCTCGAAACACCGAACAATTACCTCCCGATCTTCCAGCGATGAAATCCGCCATTGATCTCAGCCGCCCTTTCGCGCGGAACCTCGCCAGGAACGTCTATGAGCGCACCTCGTTCGCACTGGCATGGGCGACCATTCTCGGTATTCACGCCACATTCGCGAACGCCGAGACGCCAACCGCGAAACCGGACCACGCTGTTGTTGAAGAGATCAGCGGCCAGACAGTCCAGGGGCCGCTGACGGAATTCGGTCCGGACCATCTGACAATCGCCGCGAATCCCCCGCTGCGCATCGCGCGGACGGACATCCTGAAGTTGTCGTTTCCGGCTCGCAAGACGACGACAAGTCCGCGCGCCGCCATCGTGATCCTCGAGAACGGCGACAGACTGGCGATGGAGTCCGGCGCAATTGACGGCGAAAGTTTCGTCGGCCAGCTCGAACCGGCCGGACAGATCGTCCCCGTCAAAATTCCGCTCGAGACGATTCGAGCTATCCTGATCAGCAATTCCGGCATACCGTCAGAACGGCGACTGCACCTGCGGGAACTGCAGCAGGGGCGAGAGACGAGTGACGTCGTACGGCTGATCAACGGCGATCGCGTCGCGGGAGAACTCAAGTCGCTCGACGGCGGCAAATTGACCGTGACCACCGCCGGCAGCGATACGTCGATCGATCGGGGGAACGTCCGCTCGATTCGCTTCAACAGCGAACTTGTCAGTTTTCCGGAAACGTCGGAAAGTCGAACTCTTGTCACGCTGACCGATCGGTCGCGGCTCACCGCAGTGCGACTCGAACTTCGACCGCAGCACCGCTTGTTTCTCCGAGCGGCTTTTGGTGGTGAGTTCGAGATTCCCTTCGCTTCTGTAACCGCTTTGCAGGTTCTCGGCGGACGCGTCCACTATCTCTCCGATCTCAAACCGGCGGAGTATCAGTTCGTACCGTTCCTCACGCGGATGTGGCCGCTGCAGATCGATCGCAACGTGAACGGCGACCCGCTCTCAATCGACAACATCGAATACGCGAAGGGGCTCGGCGTACACAGCAGCTCCCGGGTCCGGTATGCTCTCGATGGAGAGTTCCGTCAGTTCCGCGCGCTTGCGGGGATCGATGACTCGACCGAGGGGCAGGGAAGCGTGAAGTTCGCAGTCGAAGTCGACGGGCGTCGCGTCTTCACCAGCGACGAATGCCGCGGGAAGGATCCGGCGATCCGTGTCGGGCCGATCGACCTCGCCGGAACGAAGGAGCTCACGCTCATCGTCGAATTCGGACAACGCGGCGACATCCTGGATCACGCGAACTGGGCCGATGCACTGCTCGTAAAGTAAGCGGGTACAGGCTCAGACGCTCGCCGCTTCCGCCCCGTCCGGACGGAACCGATAACCGACGCCGCGCACCGTTTCGATCATCCCCGCCCGTTCGTTGAGCTTCAGTCGGAGAGAACGGATGTGGACGTCGATCGTCCGCTCCAGTGCGTTCGCATCCTCGCCGCGGCAGATGTCCATCAGCTCGTTGCGGCTGAATGGCCGACCCGGCTGGCGGGCCAGGGTCCAGAGAATGCGAAACTCGGTCGGAGTGAGCTGCAGCTCGGAACCGTCGGCTCGCGCGACGTGGTTGAGCCGGTCAATTTCGATTCCCTGCAGCGCAATGCGGTCGGCCGACAGCGGCTGACCGGGGGAACGCCGCAAGAGCGCCTTGATGCGGTGGATCAGGGGCTTCATCTTGAACGGCTTGGAGACGTAGTCGTCCGCTCCCATGTTGAAGCCGACGATTTCATCGACTTCTTCGCTGCGCGCCGTCAGCATCAGGATGCGGACATGCTGCGTGCGCGGGTCGCTGCGGAGCTGTCGGCAGATCTGAAGTCCGTCAATGACGGGGAGCATGAGGTCGAGAATGACGAGATCGGGGAGAGTCGACTGGACGCGTGCGAGTCCGGTCTGGCCGTCGTTCGCGCTCGAAACCTCGAAACCTTCCTTGGCGAGATTATAAGTCAGGACTTCAACCAGCGACCGCTCGTCCTCGATCACAAGGATCGATTGCTTGCTCATAAAACCTTTCGGACATAACCGGATTGGTGACTTTTCGAGTTCGCGCAATTGTGCGGCGAGAGCGTCGTCCAGTCGGTACTGTCGTCAGCGAGCGATGCGATGACAACCACGACTGAGCAGCCTCTTGATGGCGTGGACTCGTTCTGTGCCGGATGAGTGCCCCTAC
>JBFWWA010000692.1:0-2865 GCA_050246455.1 Planctomycetaceae bacterium | reverse complement strand
CTCGAACGCGTCATATTCGTTCTTCGAGGCCGCGAACCAGATCCACTTATCGTCGTTTTCCTTATTCCAGTCGATCGTGCCGTTCAGGAACCAGCGGTCACTGGTGACGTCGCCGTGCGAGCTGCCGTACTGACCGCCACCTTCCACCTGCGAGAAACGCTGCGGTGTCTTCTTTTCCATTTTGAACCCGACGTTGAGGAAGTCTTCGTCGGAATTTCCTTTGATGACGCGTCCGCCGAATTCGAAACGTTTCGTCCAGGTATCGCAATCGGCGAAGATCCGGTCGATCTTTTCGCCGACCGAGCCGAAGCTTGATTCGAACCGTCCCATGACGTGCCCCGTGTCGGGCGGGATATCGGGAGACGGAACTCCCGCCGCGGAAGGAGTGGCAATCGCCTCGGGGGCTCCGGGGGGGGACGATGCTGTTTCGCCGCTTGCCGGAACAGCAGCCGGTTCATCGGCAACGGGAACGGGATGCTCGATCCGGTCGATGTCGTCAATCGGGATCGAGATGATATCGCCGTGCGGCAATTCCCAGCGCAGCACGCCTCCTTCAATCCCGCGACTCTGGCCGGAGTGCTGTTGTCCGGACTGGAGATAGACGATCTCCGTCTCGGACGCACGGGCTGCTGCCGTGGCGAGTAGAGCGATCAGGCAGACGAGGCCTGTGCTGATTAGCCGCTGAACAAACCGCCGCATGTGTGAACTGAAATAAGAACGGGGAACCGTGTTGTGGCTTCAACGTCGATTGCTGGAACTGCGGAACGCGGCATGCTTCCGGACTGGACGTGGCTTCAATGCGGAGGGGGATTCTAGTTCGCAAAGTCGTTTGCGACAATCCGTTCGGAAGATCACCGATGCATTTGTTGATCAATCCTCGGATACGGCGCAGACCAGTGAGAATAGGCAGGCCGGTGGAGTAAAGACGCTTTGCGATTCTCGGGAATGAGAATTGACTGCGTGCTACAGAGGAACATTCGTATCAACTCCAGTGCCAGCCGCGGTTTGTCGATTGGAAATGAGGATTCGCACGCGCCGTTTTGCTTGTGACGTCTTGCATCGCGGCCTATAATCCGGAAGCGACTCCAGTTACGGACAAAACAGGCAAACTGACATGGCGAAGGCCGGAAAACGAAAAAAGCTGCCCAAAGAGGTGGCGGTCATCAATGCCGACAACTGCACCGGTTGTGAAGCCTGTCTGGAAGTCTGCCCCGTCGACTGCATCTACAAGGTTCCGGGCGAAACGTTCCGGCCGCTGCAATCGTGGTGTGAGATCGACGTCGAGCGCTGCGTCGGCTGTGAAGTCTGTGTTCACATCCCGACGAAGAAGACCGATCCGTACGAGCTGACGGTCTGTCCCTGGGACGCGATCGAAATGGTCCCGACAGTCCAGGTTGCTCAGTACGTGGCGTGCAAAGGTGGTCCCGACGACTATCTCCGCGAGAACTGGGAGCGCGTCGTCGAACCTGCGATCCGGATGTCGGAACTGGCGGCCGAGCAGGCCTGAGAGGCGTGTTCGGTGGCCTTCCGCGTGCTCATTACCGATCGCGCGTGGCCCGATAGCCGGGTCGAGCGAGAGATTCTTGGCGAGGTCGGCGCGGAAGTCTTCGAGTCCCCCTCCGGCGACGAAGCCACGCTCATCGAAGCGGCCCGCGACTGCGACGCCATCGCCACCTGCTGGGCGCGCGTGACAAGAGCTGTGATCGACGCCGCTCCGCGATTGCAGACGATTGCGCGGCTCGGCATCGGCCTCGACAACATCTGCGTCGAAGCAGCAACGGAACGGCGCATTCCGGTCACGAACGTTCCCGACTATTGCGTCTCGGAGGTTTCCGATCACGCGCTCGCGCTATTGCTCGCGGGCGCGCGCAAGATTGCGTTTTTTCATCACCGGGCGAAGCAAGGCGAGTACAAGCTGCAGTCCGGGGGGCAGTTACGGCGGCTTTCCGGGCGAACACTCGGGTTGGTCGGCCTCGGTCACATCGGCCGTGCGCTGGTTCCGAAGGGGCGGGCGCTGGGGCTGGATGTCATCGCGAATACGAAGTCGGGAGACGATCACGGAACCGGCTGCCGGATGGTTTCGCTCGAGGAATTGCTTCGGACGAGCGACTACATTTCGCTGCATCTCCCGGTGACCGACGAAACACGCGGACTTCTGGGCGAAAACGAGTTCGGTGCGATGAAGTCGGGAGCGTGGCTGATCAATACCTCCCGCGGAGCGCTCATCGACCATGACGCGCTGTGGCGGGCGATCGAGAAGGGGCAGATTGCCGGTGCAGGGCTCGACGTCTTCGATCCGGAGCCCCCCGATCTGTCGCATCCCTTGTTCCGGGATGAGCGGGTCATCGTCACTCCGCACGCGGCGTTCCTGTCCGAGGAATCTTTGCAGGAAATGCGTGAACGGGCGGCGCGCCAGCTGGCGGATGTGCTGCGTGGAGCACGTCCGGCAAACGTTGTGAATCCGGAAATCTACGGTTAACCGGAACAACCGCTACCGTGGACTCCCGCCAATCCGCGACTGGGGAATCCCTCCGGAACAGCGTCGGAGAGTTGAGCTACGCTAGTGTGTTGCGGATTCTCGACACGGAGTTGCGCCGAGATTCCGCGACGGGTGCGGCCCACTGCCCGTGAAAGCGCACCTGAAACCGACATGGAACGCGGCGGTTTGAATCGGCGATATGCAGGAGCAACTAACCACTCTCGAAGCTCAGCTCCACGAAAAGGAGCAGCTCGTCTCCGCATTGACGGAGCGTCTGGAACAGGCGGCCGAACAACTCGACCGCCTGCATCGGACCGGCGCGGATCGCGCCGTCCGAGTCGGCGGTGGTTTTCCGCAGGAACTCGTCGAACAGCAGAAGCAGCTTG
>JBFWWA010000691.1:0-2870 GCA_050246455.1 Planctomycetaceae bacterium | reverse complement strand
TCGCCGAAACTGCGGAAGACGGACTTCTGAATCTCTCCGGTATCGATCAGCGGTGGGTCCAGATCGTCCGCCCCACGATGATCGCGGGGGGTGAACTGACGATGCAGGAACTTGAAGGGACGCAGAACCCGCAGACAAAAATCTGCGAGGCTCCGCTGCAGCTTAAGAGCAACTGCGGCACGCTCGTCATCGACGACTTCGGCCGCCAGATCATGCCGGTCGATGTCCTGCTTAACCGCTGGATCGTCCCCCTGGAAAAGCGATTCGACTACTTGAACCTCCCGTCGGGAAAGAAGATTCAGGTCCCGTTCGACCAGCTCATCATCTTTTCGACGAACCTGGAGCCGAAGGACCTTGTCGACGGCGCGTTCCTGCGGCGAATCCCGTACAAGATTCATGTCATCGACCCGACTGAAGAGCAGTTCCACCAGCTCTTCCAGCTCATGGCGCCGAACATGGGCTTTGAATATGACCGCAAGGCGGTCGAGTATCTGATCGAGACACACTACAGGAAAGTGGGACGGCCGTTCCGGGCCTGCCAGCCGCGAGACTTGCTGCAGCAGGTGAAGAACTTCTGCACCTACAAGAAAATCCCGAAGAAGATGTCGGCGGAGGCCTTCGACTTCGCGGTCGAGAATTACTTCTCGGTGATGTAGGATCCCAGTTGGTTTTGAGTACTGAGCACAATTAAGCCCGCCGGTCCCACCCGGCGGGACTTCTGACAGGTCCCGCCGTGGAATCGCATCCGCTCCGATTTCTTCGAAACATCGGACGATCAGCGCAGATCGGGACCGTGCTGTTCCGCTTCGGCTTCGGCGACGTCGCGGATCGGATCGGTCTGGCCCGCTATCTCCGCTGGGGTCGCCGGGTCTTTCGGCGCGGCAAGCCCGCTCCGGTACTGCAGGCGACCCAGGCGCAGCGAATCCGGATGGCGCTGGAAGAACTCGGACCGACCTTCATCAAGTTCGGCCAGGTCATCAGCACTCGCCCCGATCTCATTCCTGCCGACGTCATTGAAGAACTTTCAAAACTGCAGGAACGCGTGCCGCCGTTCCCGTATGAAGTTGTCGCCCAGACGATCGAACGGGAATTGGGGGAGCCGATCTCCCGCTGCTTCGCCGATTTCGATCCCACGCCGCTCGCAGCCGGTTCACTGGGGCAGGTACACCGCGCGAAGTATCGCGACGGAACGGCACTCGCCGTCAAGGTCCGACGCCCGAACGCCGTCGCCGATGTCGAGCGAGACTTAATGCTGCTTATGGAGATGGCGGTGCTCCTCGAGCGGCACCTGCCGGAGACCGCAGTCTTCGATCCGATCGGCCTTGTGAATCACTTCACGCGTACCATTCGCCGCGAGCTCAACTACACGCGCGAAGCCCGCTCCATGGACGAGTTCGCGCGGCTCTTCCGTAACGATGCCACGCTCCGAGTGCCGCGTGTTTACTGGGATTGCACGACCGACGCGGTCCTGACGATGGAATACATCAGCGGCTACCGCGTTGACGACGCCGAAGCGGTCGCGTCGGCGCACATCTCGCCGCACCATCTCGCCGCCAACGGCGCGCGGATTTTCATGAAGCAGGCGTTTCAGCTCGGTATCTTTCATGGCGACCCGCACCCGGGCAACCTCCGCGTGATGCGCGACGGTTCGCTCTGCCTGCTCGACTTCGGCATGATTGGAATGCTGGAAGACGACATGCGTGAACAGCTTGTCGATCTGTTCCTTTCCATTCATCGTCGCGACGTTCCCTCCGCGGTCCGCCTGATTCAGAAAATCGGACAGCCGTTCCGCCCCTGCGAACTTCCGTTGCTCCGTGCGGACGTCCGGGACTTTGTCGAGAATTACTACGAGCTTCCGCTGGAACGGCTCAATGTCGGAAATATGCTCACCGACTTCGTGCGCATTCTCTCGAACCACGGGATCCGTTGCCCGGGCGACCTGATGCTGCTCATTCGAGCCATCGTCACGCTCGAGGGAGTCGGACGGGATCTCGATCCCGATTTCAATTTCGCGCAGCATCTTGCACCGTTTGTCGAAGAGATCGTGCGCGAACGACATAACCCTAAACAGATGGCCTCCCGTGCGATGGCGGAGACGCGCACGTTTCTGCAGCTCGCGCACGACGTTCCGCTGCACGTCGGCAAAGCGATCGAAAAACTGAGCAAGGATGAGCTCAAACTGCAGTTCGAGCACCGAGGCATCGATCATCTCATCACCGAGATCGACCGCTCCAGCAATCGCGTCGTCATCGGCCTGGTTCTATCGTCGTTGATCGTCGCCTCCGCCCTCGTGATCCGGGCCGGAATCGGTACGCTCTGGTTCAGCATTCCGATCTTCCTGCTCTCGAGCCTCCTCGGCGCGTGGCTCGTCTACGGCGTCTTCCGCAGCGGCCGCCTCTAAATCCCCTGGAATGCGATCCCTCGGAACCTCCGAGCCTCCAGTGCACACGTTGCGCGCGGCGCTTGACTTTCCCTTCCCGGCATGGACGATCTGGGTGAGGGAGGATCATCATGAAGCGCTTCGAGGGGAAAGTCGTATTCGTCACCGGCGGCGGTGCGGGAATCGGTAAGGCGACCTGCCTGCGGTTTGCATCGGAGGGAGCCGCGGTCGTTGTCGCCGAGATCAACCCTGAAACCGGCATCGGCACCGTCGATGAGATTGGCGCAGCGGGCGGCCGGGCGCTCTTTGTGCGGACCGACGTCGCCGATGAGCCGAGCATCATTGCCGCAGTCGAGAAAACGGTGGCGACGTTTAGCCGCATCGATATTCTCGTCAACAACGCGGCCATCTTTGTTCTCAAGGGACTCGACGGCACGCCGGACGACTGGCGGAAGGCGCTCGACGTCAACGTAATGGGCCCGGCGCTCGT
>JBFWWA010000690.1:0-2870 GCA_050246455.1 Planctomycetaceae bacterium | reverse complement strand
GCCCGCACTTCCGGGCCTGTCCATTCAATGAAAGCACGATCGCCCACAGGTGGCCGCAATCGTCCCCGCGGCTTAAAAACCGGATAAACCGCTCGGCAAGTCGCGACGGAACGGGCGATCGGCCTTATTCTTGCATCCTCGAAGGTTTTCTTCAACGCCGGACGATGCAGCCAGATTGCGGAGGAATGCATGGCGGAAACGGGAGTTGTGGCGGTCTTCACCGGGGCGAAAAAGCCCTTCGACTTTCGTGATTTCCCCGTTCCGTCCCCGGAGCCGGGGGCCATCGTCGTGCGTGTGACCCTTGCCAACGTCTGCGGGAGCGATCTCCACATCTGGCGGGGGGAGTACGACGTCTCGCGCGGGCAAAGCGAGCCGTACTGCCTGGCAATCGGCCACGAAATGACCGGTACGATCGCGGCGCTCGGCGAAGGGGTGACACACGACTGGGCCGGGGCGCCGCTCGCCGTCGGCGACCGCGTCGTCTACCAGTACTTCTGCCCCTGCGGCAAGTGCCGATGCTGCCGCAAAGGAACGACGCCCCGCTGCGCGGAGGGGCATCGGTATCGTTACGAGCCGACGCGCGCCCCCCATTTCAATGCCGCCTACGGGCAGTACTATTACCTCCGCAAGCCCCAGGCGGTGTACCGCGTTCCCGACAACGTTTCCGACGATCTGGCCGGCCCCGCGAACTGCGCGCTCTCACAGGTGATCGACGGACTCGAACGGGCGAACGTCGGACCGAACGATACGCTGGTCATTCAGGGAGCCGGCGGCCTCGGATTGAATGCCGTCGCAGTCGCGAGAGAACGAGGTGTGACCGAGATCATCGTGATCGACGGCATCGACGCACGGCTCGAGCTCGCGCACGAGTTCGGGGCAAGCGAACTGATCAACCTGCGAGATTTTCCGACTCCAGAGTCGCGTGTGAAGCGCGTCCGTGAACTGACCGAAGGGTACGGGGCTGATTTTGTGATGGAGCTCGTCGGCCATGCGTCGATCATGCCCGAAGGAATCGAGATGCTCGCCAACGGCGGGACTTACATCGAGATCGGCAACATCAACCAGAAACAGCGCGTCGAGATTTCCCCCGCCGCGCTCGTGCACGGCGGAAAAACGATACTCGGACAGATGTGGTATCGCCCAGACAGCCTGCGGAAGTCGCTCGAAATGCTGAGCACGCGCGCCGATCGCTATCCGTTCCAGAAAATCCTCTCGCATCGGTATCCGCTGTCGGCCATCGATGAGGCCTTCCGAGACCAGGATGCCGGCAAAGTACAACGCGCCGCTCTGCTGCCGTGGGACAACTGAACCATGCTGGCTGTCGAATTTGATGCAGGTCGTGTTCAAATCAATCGCCAGCGCGCCGATCCGATTGTTGAGAACGGCGAAGTTCTCGTGCGGGTGATCCGCGCCGGCATCTGCGAAACGGACCTGCAGCTTTTGCGTGGCTACATGGACTTTCACGGCGTGCCGGGGCATGAGTTCGTCGGCATCGCGGAGTCTGGTCGGTTCGCGGGAAAGCGCGTCGTCGGCGAGATCAACTGCCCCTGCGGAAAGTGTGAGCTTTGCCGCGACGGGCTCGGCAATCATTGCCCCAATCGGACAGTGCTTGGAATTCTCAATCGGCAAGGGGCGTTCGCGGAATTCGTGTCGCTCCCCGAAGTGAATTTGCACGCTGTTCCCGATGAAGTGACGACCGACGAAGCAGTGTTCACGGAACCGCTCGCGGCGGCGTTCCAGATTCCTGTGCAGGTTCCGCTCAAGAGCCGAGATCGCGTGACGGTGCTCGGTGACGGCCGGCTCGGAAACCTCTGCGCACAGGTGCTGGCAATGCATGGCTGCCGCGTGCGTGTCGTCGGCAAGCATCCCGAAAAGCTGGCAGTGATCGAGTCACTCGGCATCGAAGCGCTATTGCTGTCGAAAGCCGGGCGCGAGAAAGCGTCCGACATCGTCGTCGATTGCACCGGTTCGCCGGAGGGACTCAGGACCGCCCTCGACTTCGTACGGCCGCGCGGTACCGTGGTCTTCAAGACGACCGTTGCCGGCAGCCACGAATTGCCGCTCGCTCCGGTCGTGATCGACGAGATCACGCTCGTCGGCTCACGGTGCGGGCCATTCGCTCCAGCACTCGAAGCGTTGCGCACGAAGCGGGTGAAAGTCGCCCCGCTGATTACCGAGCGTTATCCGTTGCAGGAAGCAGCGGCGGCATTCGATCAGGCGCGCGAGTCGCGAAGCGCGCTCAAAATCCTGCTGGATGTCGGGAAGGACTGAACCCTGAAGCCGCAGAGCGCATTCCCAGCGAAAGCATTCCCCTGGGCTTATTCCGCAACAATCGCATCAATTACATCGAAACAACTTCGATCTCGTTCCGGACGCGCGAGACGCCGCTCATCTGCCGGATGGCTTCCTGAGCCATCTGCTTCTGGTAATAGGTATGCACGACGCCGCTGAGAACAACGTCGTCCTGTTCGACGTCGATGCGGACATTGCGTCCTGCCAGATAGGGGCTGCGGGCGAGAGTCGAATGGACCAGTTCCTGCAAGCTGTGCTTCTGGTCCTGATAGATGTGTTCGTTCATCGGCGAAAGGGCCTTGAAGGGAATCCCCGAAATCCCTGCCGTTATCGGCACTGGAACGAGACTTCCGGGACGACATTTCTATAGGTCACGTCCGGCAAACGGCGGAGGATTTTCCGCTGTTGCGAAAAAGCAACATCAATGCGGCAGCCAAAGAGTTCCGACTCTGCCGGAAATGCCCGAAGTTGCGCCGTCGACGGGCGTTTCGTGCATCGGGTCAGCGGAGTATCGCCGTCTGCCGGCCCCTTCGAGGCCCCGATAGATCCGCTCCATGCGTCGCAATCGGAACTCCCTT
>JBFWWA010000689.1:0-2878 GCA_050246455.1 Planctomycetaceae bacterium | reverse complement strand
TCTTCAGATTTCCCTTTCCGGCTGACCGCTCATCGCTTCAGCCTGGCAACGCGCGGAGCAGATTGTGGAGTACCTTGTGGCCCTCGAAGGGATTGATGGTTCCGGCAAAGGAACGCAGGCAAAAAAGCTTTACGATCGGTTCGTTGCCGCGGGAAAGAAAACCTCGCTCATCAGTTTTCCCCGATACGACGATACGCTTTTCGGCCGCGCGATCGGGCAGTTCCTCAACGGCCGCTTCGGATCGCTCGGCGAAGTGAACCCGTTTCTGGTGTCGCTGCTTTATGCCGGCGACCGGTTCGAGTCGCGGAAGTTTCTTCTGGACGCGCTCGCCGCAAACGACGTCGTGGTGCTCGATCGCTACGTCCCCTCGAACATCGCTCATCAGGGAGCGAAACTCTCCGGTAACGAGCGGCGCGAGATCGTCGAGTGGATTACGACGATCGAGCACGGAATTTATCAGCTCCCGCAGGCCGACCTGGTCATTCTGCTCGACCTCCCCGCGGTCGAGGCGCGGAAGCTCATTGCTAAAAAATCGGCCCGGACGTATACCGACCGGGAAGCCGATCTGCAGGAGTCCGATACGACGTATCTCGAACAGGTCCGCCAGGTTTACCGCGAACAGGCCGCCGCCCACGCGAACTGGCGGATGATCGAATGTTTCGACGGCCGCGCGATCCGTTCGATGGACGAGATCGGAGAAGTGATCTGGCAGGCCGCGGGTCTGATCCGGTAGGGTAAGCGCTGCCTTCTTACTCGAGGCCGATTCCATGCTCTTCCACGTCAGTGAAGAACCGGGAATCACGCGTTTTGCACCGCGGGAATCCCGATTTACCGACGACCTTGTCGTCTGGGCGATCGACAGGGAGCATCTGCGGAACTACCTGCTTCCGCGCGAATGCCCTCGGGTCACTTTCTGCGCTGCGAGCGATTCCGCGCCGGCCGACGTCGCACGCTTTCTCGGTTCCAGCCGCGCGGTCGTCGCCTTCGAGGCGGAATGGCTGCAGCGGATTCAGGAAACACGGCTCTGCTGTTATCACATGCCGGACGCGTCGTTCGAATGCCTCGACCGCGACGCCGGCTATTACGTCAGCCGCGAGACGGTGAGCCCGGTGCGCGTCGACATGATTGAGGACTCGATCGCGGCCATCGCCGCGACCGGCTGCGAGATCCGCATCCTTCCAACACTCTGGCCACTTTACGACGCAGTCGTCGCATCGAGTCTGTCGTACTCGATCATCCGGATGCAGAACGCCGTCCCCCGGCAGGAGACTCAACAGGCGGCTGCCCGTCGAACTCGACCAGACCGGACCGTTTAGAAACCGCACTGCGGCGCTTCCAGCTTGTTAATGAGTTGAACCGACGAATCGCGAACTCGCGGTTGGCGACCTGGAGGAGCGGCGTTGCAATCTTCACGCCTTTACTATGAACCGCTGACCGTCGCGCACGCCGACCTGCTGTTCGATCTCCTTTCCGATCTCCGGGTCATCGCGCACATCGACGGAAGTGCGACAACGCTGGATGCGATGCGTGCCGAATTCCGGAACAAGGAGGCCGGCCCCCCTTCCGAACGGTTGCACGAACTCTGGGTGCATTTCGCCGTCGGCTTGCAGCCCACTTCAACGTTGATTGGCCTGATCGAAGCGACCTGCTACGGCTCGTGGTGCGAAGTGGGCTACCTCTTCGGCTTCGATTCGTGGGGAAAGGGAATCGCGAGCGAGGCGTTGAACTGGTTGATGGATCATCTCCGGACGAAGTTCGGCATCGAGGAATTCTGGGCCGCTGTCGACCCGGCGAATACACGCTCGATCAAGCTGCTCGAACGTCTCGGATTCGAGCCCGCAGCGCCCGGGCCGTCACGCCGCCTGGCGTCGTACGATCCTGGCGATCTTTGCTTTCGGCATTGCGCTTCTCACGGCTGACGGGTTGAGTTCAGTCGGCGTCGTCCCCGAAGTTCGCAATGTCTTCGAGGGCCGCATCCTCAATCGCGGTCTCCTCGGCCGAATCGTCTTCGAATTCGGTATCGCTCGGCTTCTTGTGGTGCGAGCGGAAGTAGAGCCGAATCGGCACTTCCTTGAACGGAAGCTCCTCCCGCAGCGCGCCGAGCAGATACCGCTTCCACGCTTCGTCGAAGAGGATCGGATCATTGACTTTGAGCACAATTGTCGGCGGCTCGGTGCTGACCTGCGTTGCGAAGAAGACTTTCGCGCGGCGGTTTCTGCGGAGCGGAGGAGGATTGGCAATGATGGCGGCCCGGACGACCCTGTTCACTTCCGCGGTCGGGACGCGCGTGCGGGCCTGCTTGAAAATGCTTTGAGCGAGATTGACGAGCTGCCGGACGTTCTTGCTCTCTTTGGCCGTCACGAACGCGACCGGAACGTGGCGCATCGACGTGAACGACTTGATGAGGTAGTTGTTCCAGGCCTCCGTCGTCATGTCCTTCGCGAGATCCCACTTGTTCACCACGAAGACGCACGGCTTGAAACTGTCGGAGATTTCCTCGACAAGCTGTTTGTCGACGCGCGAGACCGTCTCCTGCGAATCGCAGAACATGAAGACCACATCGGCCCGGCGGATGCTCCGCTTCGCGCGCACGAGCCCGTAAAACTCGATGTCGCTGGCGAGACTCTTCTTCTTCCGGACGCCGGGCGTATCGATCGCGATGAGCGTCTTGCCATCGACGTCGAAGCGGACGTCGACGCTGTCGCGCGTCGTTCCCGGAACTTCACTGACGATGACCCGCTCCGCCTCGGCAAGGGCGTTGATGAACGTGCTCTTGCCGACGTTACGGCGACCGACGATCGCCAGCTTGAGTTCCGGTTCCGCGGCAAGAGCCTCCCCCGCATCGTGTTCGTACTCTACGGCGGGGGGAAGATTCTCG
>JBFWWA010000688.1:0-2881 GCA_050246455.1 Planctomycetaceae bacterium | reverse complement strand
TTCCGAGTTCCTCATAGATCTTGTGGAAGTGTTCGCGGATCTCTTTCTGGTCGTCCTGCATGCTGACCGATTCATCGAACATCCAGACGACGAGCACCGGCTTTTCACGCATCAGGCGGATCAGCTCTTCCGAGATGCGGCTGAGCGCGGCTTCGTAATTGTCGACCGGCGCGCCGGCTTCGCCGAGAACTTCGCTCTGCAGGTCGGCCGCGACCATCGTGTCGCCTGTAATTGCGACGTCGCCCGCGGTAAATCGAATCTCGGCGGCGCCCGTTCCGATTGCGGTGCCGATCTGCACGCCGCGTCCGATTGATCCTCGTCCTCGCCCCCGTCCTTCCGCGGCATTCCCTCCGAGATCCCCCGTTCCGGCGGCCGAGCCGATCTGTCCGGCGATTCCGCTGCCGGTGACGCTCAGCGACTCGGAAACCTCGGACGCCGGTTCGATCTGCTGCGTCACTTCTTCCGGGATGGACTGGTCGCCGACGACCGTTTCAAACGTGGCGGTCTCCGCGAGCGTTTCATTCAACTGCAGCTGAATGAACCAGAGAGACGTCAGCACGACGGCGTGCACGACGGTCGAAAGAAGGATCGAGGAGTATGTTCGTCTGGCCCGGAACATCGTTCGATCTGCTGCAAGTCGGGTTGTTCGAGCGGACCGCTCCGTGCGAATTTACAGAAGTGGCCGCTCGCGTGGTTGAGGCTTCGGTTGCGGAGGCCGGCGCGGCATATTCTGAGGGGGCGCCGGGTTGTTGTTCGGTTGCGGGGGAGGGGGATATTCGACGTAACGCTCCCGCCATTTCCATCCCATCGGCTGCGTCAGTTCCTCCTTTGCGAGTAATTCCCACGGTGTGCCGGGGTGCTCCTGGACGACGCGGTTGAGGTACTCGCGCGCCTTCTGAATCATTTTGTCGATCTTCTGCCCCGCTTCACCGTCAGTGGAGGGTGTAAGACGCCAGGTGTTGTTCTTCTTGTCCTGAAACGGCCGCGGCTGCGATTTCATTTCCGCGAGAATCGCGTTGTATCCGTAGGCCCGCGCCCGCAGCGCCAGAACGCGTCCCATTGCGAGGTCGTAGCTGGCGCGCCAGCGCGGAGTGGTAAGACGCGAGCGGTCCTTTTCTCCGGCTTCAAGGAGCGTCTGCATTTCGGTGAGCTTGTAGTCGACGACCGCCAGCGGTTTCTGCGCTTCGGTAATCTGCTGACGAAGTGCGGTGTCGGTATCAGCGCGGAACTGCAGCTGCGGGATGGGAATCTCATCCGCCTTTGCCGCAAGCGAGGCCCGCACGAGCCCGCCCTTGGCCTGATTCTTCGAGAGCTCCTGTTCGTACTCGTGGATCGGCCGGTAGTCGGGCTGATACTTGCGCATGATCGCGGGGTCGAACTTCGGTCCGTCGCTTTCCTCCGAGACGAAATACATCCCGCCGGTTTCCGCGCAGAGGCGAGTGAGCGCGTACGGTCCGAAACAGGCGGAGATATTCTCGATATCGGAATTGCGGCCCCAGTACGCGAGCTGCAGACGTTCAGTCGCGACTGTTTCCGGTCCCTGATCGACCGGGAGATAGTCGGTTTGTCCGTCCGGGTACTGCCAGCGGACGAATCCTTTCTCGCGGCCGAAGATGGCGGCGTTGCCGACACAGTAGACGCGGATGCCGTAGCGGCGAAGCGTATGAATTCCTTCTTCGAGGGAAGCGTAGTCGTCGCCGCGCTCGTCCGTGACGATGATCACCATCACATTGTGGCGGTCGCTCTTGCTGGTCCGGAAGTTGAGCCACTTCTTCGTGGTTTCGTTCACGGCCGCGAAGACGTTCTCGACCCCCGATTTGTCGGGCGGAATCTTTCGAACCGCTTCCTTGATGTCATCGATGTTTTCGACCGGCTTCGGCGTGAGGATCTGCGTCGACTTTCCATAGCTGGCGACGGCCGTCTTGAGTGCACCATTGGTGCCGACGTTCATGATTCCAAGCTGCTTGTAGACGTTCTCGAAACGATCGGCGATATCCGAGCGTCGCTTCTCGAGCGAGAGCGACGCGTCGAACAACCAGATCACGAGGGTCTTCGAATCCTTGAGCGACGATGCGATTTCAAAAGTCAGTCGATCGATCGCCCCATCGACCCCGCCGGGATGTTCGGTCGTTCCATTGACGTCGACCTTCGTCGCAAGTCCGCCGTCCCCCGGAATCATCGAGACGACCGCTTCGTCCGTGGAGGGAGTATCGACCGTAAGAATTGTCTGGTCGAACTTGCGCGGCGGCGCGTCGCTGCTGCCGAGCGTCCGGCCCGCGCCTCCTTCGCCCGTTCCCGTCCCGGCCGATGCGACCGAGCCGGCTGACGGTTCCAGCGTCGTCGTTGTGGCGTTGTTGCCGACCTGATTGGAGACCACCGTATCGAAATGGTACTTCTCGGGTTCGTAACGTGACGGATCGACGTCGCTGATTTCGGTGGTGACGAGAAGGTCCTCCCCCATTACCTGCTCGGTCGTGAACTTGACGAACCAGAGCGCCAGGAGGATCAGCGCGTGCACACCAACGCTCGCGAGCCAGGGGGGCCAGCTTCCCTCCGGCAGGAGCGACGGCGATTCCTCAGCGTGTTGATTGGCGGAGAGCGTCGCACTCAAAGTGTCGAATCCTCGGAGCCCGCGGAGAAATCGAACGCAGCACTCGGCGCACAGGTTACGCCCTCGCAGAGATACCGCTCGCCCACAGAACCGGGATGACGCTGGCAATCTCCGTTTGTACACGTCAATTTAACCGACGAACTCGGCGACTTCAATTGGTACTTTTCCGGTGGCATGCCGCATCCGTAGAATTGCCAGACAGTTGCGCAAACGTGGCCGGTCAGGTTCTCTTTCCGTCCAACTCTCTCAAGCAGACGCGGCATATACTCG
>JBFWWA010000687.1:0-2886 GCA_050246455.1 Planctomycetaceae bacterium | reverse complement strand
TCTTGCCGGCGCCGTGGGGGCCGACGACACCGACGATGCCGCCGCGCGGCAGGTCGAAATTCACATCTTCGAACAGCACGTTGTTACCGAACGACTTCGAAACTTTCTCCGCGCGCACGACCAGATCGCCGAGCGGCGGGCCGGGAGCAATCTGGATATCGGCCGCTTCTTCGCGCGCGTCGAAATCCTGGGCCGCGAGCTGTTCATACCGTTCAAGGCGCGCCTTGTTCTTCGTGGCTCGCGCCTTGGGAGACATGCGGACCCACTCGAGCTCTTTCTTGAGGGTGCGCTGCCGCTTCGATTCCTGCTTTTCCTCGACGGCCAGCCGGGACTGCTTCTGCTCGAGCCACGACGTGTAATTTCCTTCGAACGGAATGCCACGGCCGCGGTCGAGCTCGAGGATCCATCCGGCGACGTTGTCGAGGAAGTAACGATCGTGCGTGACGGCAACGACCGTTCCCGCGAATTCATGCAGAAACTTTTCAAGCCAGCTCACCGATTCCGCATCGAGGTGGTTTGTCGGCTCGTCGAGCAGGAGGATATCGGGATTCTGCAGGAGCAGCCGGCAAAGCGCGACGCGGCGCCGCTCACCGCCGGAGAGGACACTGGTCTGCGCATCGCCGGGCGGAAGGCGCATCGCATCCATCGCAATTTCGAGGGTCCGGTCGAGCTCCCAGAGGTTGGCGAAGTCGATTTTGTCCTGCACCTTGGTCTGCTCGTCGAGCAGTTCTTCCAGCTCCTCGGGCGAGAGATCCTCGCCGAGCTTCATGTTGATTTCGTTGTAGCGGTCGAGAATGGCGCGCGAGTCGGAGACGGCGTCCTGAATGACGTCATCGACCGTTTCCCACTGGTCGAGGCGCGGCTCCTGCGGGAAGTAGCCGATCTTGATTCCCTTGGCGGGTCGGGCTGTTCCCATGAAGTCTTTGTCTTCGCCCGCCATAATGCGGAGGAGCGTCGACTTTCCGGAGCCGTTGGTGCCCAGGACGCCGATCTTCGCCCCTGGGAAGAACGACAGCCAGATATCGTGAAGCACCTCTTTTTCCTCGTACATCCGAGTGAGGGCTTCGATGGTGAAGATGTATTGCTGGGACATAGTTGCGCGCTGTCAGCTTTCGGGAATTGGCGGGCTCAGACGAGCCGTGCGCCGTGGCCGGAAATCGAAAAAGCCCATCGATTGCAATCGATGGGACTCGGAATCATAGTCACGTCTCAAAGAATATCGAATGGCCGCTCCGGCGCACAAGCAACCGGCGAGAGCATTCCTCCCGGGCAGTACGGGGCGTTCCGGGCGAAACCGCGGGTCTGCAAAACAGCACAATAAAGGGCGAATTCCTTGAGCGGACGCATCAATTCCGGCAACCGCCGCTGGATCAAAGGGGTGCTCCCCGTTTTGAGCACGCCGTACAACGACGACGAATCGATCGACTTTGACACCCTCGACCGCGAGATCGACTGGCTCTTCCAGCAGGGAGCCGACGGCGTGGTGCTGGCGATGGTTTCCGAAGTGCTCCGCCTCGCGACCGACGAGCGCGAGCAGCTTGCGGACCATGTCTGCCGGCGGGCCTGCCATCAGGGGACGGTCGTCATCAGCGTCGGCGGGGAGAGTGCCCGCATCACCGAACGACTCACGAAGAGCGCGGAAGCATCCGGCGCGCACGCGGTGATGGCCATCCCGCCGGTCTCCGTCGCACCGAGTGACGAAGAACTGCTCCGTTACTATGAGCGGATCTTTCAGGCCACGATGCTGCCGGTCATTGTGCAGGATGCCAGCGGCTATGTCGGCCGGCCGATGTCGATCGCGCTCTCGAGACTGATCCTCGAAACGTTTGGTGCGCGGGTCCTGTTCAAACCCGAGGCGACGCCGATCGGTCCGCGCTTGTCGCAACTGCGCGACCTCACCCACGGTCGGGCGCAGGTGCTGGAAGGGAGTGGCGGGATTGCCCTCGTCGACAGTTACCGGCGCGGGATTGTCGGCACGATGCCGGGTGCGGATCTCATCGACGGCATCGTCGCCCTCTGGCAGGCGCTCGTCGAAGGAGATGATCAGCGAACGTACGCGCTCTCGCTGCCGATCTCGTCCCTCGTGTCGCTGCAGACGAGTCTCGACGGATTCCTCGCGATCGAAAAGTACCTGCTCGTCAAACGAGGAATCTTCAAGAGCACGAAAGTCCGCGGCCCGGTCGGGTATACGCTCGATGAAGAGACTCGCAAGGAAGTCGACCGGTTGTTCGCGATGCTGATGGGTGTTCTCGCGAATAGATCGCAATAGAAATGCGTGGCGATGTACGGCTTCGAACGGAGGAGTTCGGCAAATGCCAGATCGGTTCGAGGTGCTGCGAGATAGGCTCCCCCGCTCGTATGTCGAGTTCATCGAGTCGCACGACGGTTGGGAAGGCGACCTCGGCGACGAGCTCGGCTACTTCAGGATCTGGAACCGGAACTCAATCCAGGAGAATTGGGATGCCTACGAAATGGCACAAGAACTGACGGATCGCTGGTTTCCGTTCGGTTCAGATGGCGGAGGCGAAATGCTCTGTTTCGATCTGGATTCCGGGTCGGACAAGGTATTTTGGATTCCGTACATCACTATGTCGGAGTCAGATGCCATGCTCCAGGACTATGTATTCGCCGACGTGGCCGCGGCAATTCTCAAGAACACGTGATTCGCATTAGCCGCGGTTCTGGCCCGGCACCCAGAGGACGTCGCTGTTGCCGTTGTCGTTGCAGACGCGGGCGAGGACGAAGAGCAGGTCAGAGAGACGGTTGAGATAGATCACCGTTTGCGTGTTGATCGCCTCCGTCGCCGCGAGATCGAACACCGCGATTTCCGCCCGTCGGCAGAAAATTAGGGAGGGCTGATCCCACCAATTCTATGACTCACCTCAC
>JBFWWA010000686.1:0-2890 GCA_050246455.1 Planctomycetaceae bacterium | reverse complement strand
CGCGCCACATTGCCGTCATCATGGACGGAAACGGCCGTTGGGCCCGCTCTCGGGGATTGCCGCGCATCGAGGGGCACCGCCGCGGGGTCAATAGCGTGCGCATCCTTGTGGAGGAATGTTCGCGGATTGGTATCGAACAGCACACGCTTTATTGCCTTTCGAGCGAAAACTGGAAACGACCCCGACATGAACTGAGTCTTCTCATGCATCTGCTCGAGCAGTATGTCATCGAGGAACGCTCGGAAATCATGCGGCAGAATCTTCGCTTCACAACGATCGGCCGGCGCGACGGGCTCGGCGACAGCGTGCTGCGCGAGGTCGATAAGACAATTGAATGCAGCCGCTCGAATTCCGGCATGGGGCTCTGTCTCGCGCTCAACTACGGGAGTCGCGGCGAGATTGTTGATGCCGTGCGCGAGATTGCGCGCGATGCCGCAACAGGGAAGCTCTCCCCGGACGATGTCTCCGAAGAGCTGATTGCATCCCGGCTTTACACCGCGGGAATGTCCGACCCTGACCTCGTCATCCGAACCGCCGGCGAGATGCGTTTGAGCAATTTTCTTCTCTGGCAGAGCAGCTACGCGGAAATCTGGGTCACACCGACCTGCTGGCCGGACTTCCGGCAACCGGAACTGATTTCAGCCCTCAAAGACTACGCCAACCGCGACCGTCGGTACGGCGGCCTGAAAGACTGAATCGCGCATGCTCGGCTGGCGGCTCGTCGTCTCCGCGATTCTCGTCCCATCGCTCATCGCGATTTTCTGGCTCGACACGCAACTCGGTCGAGGCGCTCCGGTTCTGCTGGCGTTCTGTCTGCTCCTGGCGATTCGCGCGTCGTGGGAGTTCGTCGATCTGCTTCGTGCGAGATCGTTCCAGCCGAGCTACCCGTTGACGGCGATTCTTTCATGTCTGATCATCGCCGCGGCCTGGGTTCCGCATCTGTACTCTTCGATGGCGGGCGGAAGCACGAATATCGCAGAGTTCTTTCGCGACCCCTGGGAGTGGATTGCACTCGCGTTCATCCTCTCGGTGCTCACGCTGTTTCTGGCCGGTGCCGTTCGATACCGGGCGCCGGGCAAAAGCATGGAAACTCTCGGCTCGGAGATTCTTGTCGTTGCGTACATCGGTTTGCTGCTGGCGGCGACGGCACAGCTTCGGTTTTCGTACGGAGGCAAGGTCGGCTATTTCGCGCTCGGCTCTCTGGTCATTGCCGCGAAGTGCGGCGACATCGGCGCCTACACTCTGGGGCGTCTGTTCGGCAAACGGAAGATGGTGCCGCTTCTGAGCCCGGGCAAGACCTGGATGGGGGCCGTCGGCGCGATTCTTGGTGCGGCGGCCGGTAGCTGGGCCTGGCTGCACTTTGCACCGCCGTGGTTTCACGACGGTTTGAAGTCTCCATCGCCGATCTGGTCGATTCTGTACGGAGCAATCATCGGCGTCGTCGGACTGATCGGCGATTTGTGCGAATCGCTGATCAAGCGGGACGTCGGCCGCAAAGACTCGGCCGTACTCATGCCGGGCTTCGGGGGTTTGCTCGACCTCCTCGACAGCGTGATCTACGCCGGCCCTGTTGCATACATCCTCTGGCGCGTGCTTCCGCTGGCCGGGTAGTGCGCAATCATATTTTGGTGCCGCATGGAGCGCTGGGCTGTAGTCGACGACGGCTACAGCGGCCGCTCGCGGTATTCGCGGGTCTGTTTGGCCTGGTACAGCGTCTTCGAATCGACGTCGAGACAGGTGAGATACTGCCCGCCGTAGGCATAGGTGTCGAGGCAGACCCAGCCGGGTGAAACGAGCGGCAACCCCTCCGGTTGCGGCGTGTGTCCACAGTAGATGGTGCGGCCGGAAGGATGCGGCCTTTCGTCGCCGGTCAGCTTTCGCCAGCGGAGCCAGTCGGAGTCCTGACGGGCCAGCTCAACACCCGGCTCGAGATTCGCATGGACGTAAATCGCGCTATCGGTTTCCCAGTAATCCAGCGAGTCTTCCATGAACCGGATGTGCTCTTCCGGAATGTCGCGCTCCGTTCCGTAGGATGCGATTGCTTCAAGGCCGCCGTGCATCAGCCACAGCTCGCGCAACTGCCCGCCGAGCAGGGCGTCGAGCATCGTCTCTTCGTGGTTCCCCTTGATGTAGACGAGACCACATTGCTTTCTGAGTTCCAGCAGCTGTTCGATGACCTGGCGCGATCCCAGCCCGCGGTCGACAATATCGCCCAGGACGACGAACGTATCGTCGGGTGTGATTCGTAGGTTCGCGAGCAGCGTCTCCAGCGCGCGGTCGCAGCCGTGGATATCGCCGATGACGAGTGTGCGGGAAGACAACCGGGCACCTGGTTTTGTTGAAGCTCTTGTCGGATCCGACGAGCCCGGAGCGGAGCTGCGCCGGCACATCGCGCCGTGCTGGCTGTTCTCAGTACTTGCGCGGGTTCACGCGCGCCTGCACGCGGCTTGGCAGCCCGACGATGCGGAGGAATCCTTCCGCGTCGGTCTGATTGTACGAGCCACCCCCCTCCATGCTGGCGACCGCCTCGTCGTAAAGGCTGTGCGGACTGGTGCGGCTTGCGACCGTGATGTTTCCCTTGTAAAGGTCGAGGGTCACTTCGCCCGTCACCGGCTTCTGCGTTTCGCGGATGAATGCCATGAGCGCATCCATCTTCGCGACGTACCAGAAACCGTAGTAAACCATCTCAGCCAACTCGGGCGAGAGCCGGTCGCGCAGATGCGTCAGGTCGCGGTCGAGCGTGAGCTGCTCCAGCACGCGGTGAGCGGAATAGAGAATCGTCATTCCGGGGGCTTCGTACACGCCGCGGCTCTTCATGCCGACGAACCGGTTCTCGATCATGTCGATGCGACCGATTCCATTACGTCCGCCGATGGTGTTGAGCTCCGTC
>JBFWWA010000685.1:0-2896 GCA_050246455.1 Planctomycetaceae bacterium | reverse complement strand
GTGCGGGATCTTGAGATCGGGCTGATCGCGGAACCGGACCACCTTGCCCGGAATCACGCCCAGCCCTTCAAACTCGCCATCCTCGTAGCTGACGTCGAACAGCAGCTGCAGGCCGAGGCAGATTCCCAGAAACGGCTTACCCGACTGAATGTGATCGACGACCGGCGAAGCGAGCCCCGTCCGCTTGAGTTCGTGAATCGCATCGCGAAAAGCACCAACCCCCGGAAGCACCATTTTGGGCGCGTCACCCAATTGCGACGGTGAAGCGCAGATCTCGGCTTCCACACCCAGCTTTTCGAAGGCTTTCTGCACACTACGCAGATTACCCATTCCATAGTCGACGATTTTGATCATTGTCCGATTCTAATCGAGTCTTGAGGCAGCGGCGAGCGACGGAGCCCCCTGGAAAGTCGCGCATCAGCAATCGCAAATTCTCGACCGACGGGAGATTGTTCAGGTTCGGAGGTGCAGCGATCGCCCGCTTCAGAAACCCGCTATTCCACCTAGATCGCCGCCTTATGATGTCCCGACGCAAAGAACTTGACTCAATCCGGGATTTTTCCGATTTTTCTGTAAAGTCATCGAAGTTCGGCTCTCCAGAGACCGATAAAGTTCGTGAACTGCGCAAAGTTTTCCGGCGTTCGGTGATCACCAGGCTCGTTCGAGCCCCCTCCGACCCAGCAATGCGCAGGAGATTGATACGGGAGTTGCGGGCATGGATCGCCTCTGGTTCGCTCTGGTCTTCACAAGCTCGCTGCTCGTAACTGGAAGCTGGACATCGACCGCTTCCGCCGCCAACCCCTTCAAGAACCTCTTCAAGCCCTTCACCCGCTCCGCCGCCGACGAGAAACCGGCGAACGGTTCCACTCCCGAAGCGCCGACCGGTGAAGAGGAACCCCCCGCGGCTCGTCCCAGCCGATATTCGGCTCCTCCGCGGAAAGCCCAATCGGCCGACTGGCAATTGCCGATGCAGGGAGCACAGCAAAAGCAACCGGTTCGCCGCGTTCGTCCCGTGGCCGGTCAGGGAACTCCACAACAATCGCAGCAACAGCCGACCGCGCGCACGGTTCGCCGCGTGGCGCCGGTTCAGACCGCCAGTAGCGATGCGGATGTCAGCGCAGCGGCATCTCCGGCCGGCACCTTCCCGACGGAACCGGGTGGCGAGTCATTGGGAACTCAAAACGTCGCGAACGATCGAATTGAATGGCATTCGGATCTTTACACCGCTCATAAGACCGCTGTTCAGACCGGCAAGCCGATGCTCGTGGTCTTCGGCGCGGAATGGTGCCACTACTGTAAGCAACTCGAAAACCAGACTTTGGCGCAGCCTCAGATGACGGAATACGTCAATCAGAACTTCGTTCCGGTCCATCTCGATATGGACAAGCCTCGGGACAAGGAAGTGGCCAACATTCTGGGCGTGAAGCCGATTCCGTGCACCGTCGTCCTCAGTCCGGAGGCTGAACTGCTGGGTAAGGTCGTCGGCTACTACGACGCGCCGAAGTATCAGAAGTCCCTGGACGAGGCACGGGCCAATCAACGCGGCCCCGTCGGCAGCCGCGCGGCACGCAACAGCGGGCGCCGTTAGTACCGGTCGCTGAGCGGGCTTGGCCGTCCGGAGTGATTTTGAGGGGAATCTCCGGGATTTTCTCGCTTAAAGCGTCCGCGGAGCGATTGCGCGCTCCTTGCAAATCCGCACGGCGAATTTTATGATTCGACCTATGAATCGCGAACCGCTGCGCCCCGATCCGTCGGGTGATGAGGGCTCCTGGGAGAGCCTCGCCGAGAATCTGTTCGGCATTGAATTCCGCAAAATTCCGGAACCGGGAGAGATTGTCTCCCCCGAAGATCTCGATCTGGACGAGCTCGAGGAACCGGTCCCGGCAGCCACTCCTCACTCTGAGGACGTTGGCGCCGATGAGGTCACCGAGCTCGACATCACGGCCATCGACGCCGAACTCGACACGACGGTGGAAGACGCGGCGCTCGAAGCCAGCGACGACGCCGTGGAAGAGGGAGCCACTCCGGCCCCGCGCGATACCTACTGGGACGCGCTCAAGAACTGGAGCTGGAGCGAAAGCGAAGAGGGAGACGTCGAGTCGGAGTCGAGCGGACAACGCGGGGGTGGCGGACGTCGCGGCGGTGGAGGACGGTCTGGCGGCGGTTCTCGTCGTGAAGACCGTGGCTCGCGCGGCGGTGACCGGGGTCGCCGGTCCGAAGGCTCGAGAGATCGGAGCTCGGGTCGATCCGAAGGTCGCGACAGGTCGGAAGAAAGACGGCCGCCGGCGCGAGAGCTGCCGAGCGCTTCCACTCTTCGCTTTGAAGACAACGACGACGGTGACTTCGGCGCAGGTCTTCTCGAAAACGACGTCTTCAGCGACGCTCCAAAAGAACCAAAGCGCGTCGAGCCGGAGGCGCGGCAGACTCCCGAACCGAAACATTCGCCGGAACATCGCCGCGAAGACAAGCCGGCGGACCGACGCGATCGCCCGCGCGAAACGCGTGGCGAAACTTCCCGCGAAGTACCGCGCCGTGAACCGGTCTCTGCATTCGATGACGACGACGATGATTTCGGCGCCGACCTGGAGGGCGTCGAAGAGAGCGCGACTCCCGACGTCGAGGCCGGCCCCCCGTCCGAAGGAGACGAACGGGGCGCACCCAAGCGCCGTCGCCGCCGTCGACGCCGTCGACGTCGCCCTGAAGGCGCCGACCGGGAAGCATCGCCTGCCGGCTCGCAATCCGATTCGGCATCGGTCGATGAGGAAAGCATCGACGACGATCGTGTCGACGAAGCGACCGGTTTTGGAGAGTCGCTCGACGAAGAGCCCGTGGAACACGGAGATTCGGAGGAGGGAGCGGAAGGCGAAGAGCAAGGGGGCCGCCGACCTCGCCGCCG
>JBFWWA010000684.1:0-2923 GCA_050246455.1 Planctomycetaceae bacterium | reverse complement strand
GGATGCGGACGCGACGAAGCGCTCCGGGCGGGGGCTGGACCTGGACGCTCCTCAGTTCGGGCCCTTCGAGAGATTCGTCGTCGGAAACCTCGAGCTGCGTCGGTGTCAGATTCCGGTCTCGGATTCTGCTCGTGCGTCGGCCGGCGGAGTGACGAGCCAGAGCGCGTTGAAAGAGCGTATCGCCGACGGCGGGATTCCCGTCATGGATTTTTCGGGCGTCGTTGACGACGCCGTCTCGCGTCGCCAGGGTGACGTAGAGAGTCGGCTCGCTCAACGTCTCGCCGGGTTTTTCCGCGCGCGCGTCGTCTTCGAGGTAAATCGCGAGCCGGTCCCGTCGACCGAGCGCGAGCTGCTCAGTCGTTCGCCAGATGACCATCTTCTGAGCGGAGTAGCTCGCGTTTCCTTGCGTCACCTGGCAGCGGCCGCGCAGCAGGAGGACTTCGTCGTTTCCGTCTCGCCAGGTGTGGGCGAAGTCGGCGGAGATGACGACCGGCGGCCGCTCGGTGCGCGGCGCTTCCCCTTCCGCGCGCAACAGCACCGCTGTCATCATCGAAGCGATGACGGCGATGATCGCGGGAATCAGGAAACTTTGCAGTTGGGTCGAACGGCCCGGCACGGGCTCTCCCGAAATCCCTGAAAGGCAAGTGGTCGCGATGGAACAGTCGCTCTGGTGCGTTCTTTCGCTCGTTCAACCGGCGGGACTGAGAAGTGACGGTTGTCAGGTCGACAGATGTGCGCACCATCCCCTTGAAATGGGGCGGGATTATAAGTCGCCTCGAATGGACGGTCAATAACGGCTAAAGGGCGCGCGGTCGCGGTGTTAAGCGTTATGCGGTCAGGCTTTGCGATCGGTGGAGTTGGCTGCTGTACGACCGTTGCGGGAGGGGCCGCGCCCCCTTGCCAATTGGCTCCAGCCAAGCGCGGAGATCAGGGCGATCCCGGGGATGACCGGCGCACGCATCCGGGCATTCGACCAGTAGATGAGATGAGTGATGGAAAATGCCGCCACGAGGAGCGCCGGGAACCACCACTCCCGAGGGAATCGCCGGAGGAGAGTTGCGATCAATCCGATGAGGAACCCGATGAAGACCACTGCGTTGTACGCACCGATGCCGAGCAGCAATGGTGGCGATACATGTCCGCGAGCCGGTCGGGACGGAACGATGC
Source organism: Planctomycetaceae bacterium (assembly GCA_050246455.1). Classification (GTDB taxonomy): domain Bacteria; phylum Planctomycetota; class Planctomycetia; order Planctomycetales; family Planctomycetaceae; genus CAZVJA01. The sequence goes on along the minus strand of JBFWWA010000684.1, from coordinate 1,756 downwards.
TCCAGAACCGGACGAATCGCAGAACGCACGCGCGGGCGAACAGTCCCGGATTTTCGACAATGTGCTCCCGCGCGCGGCGCGACATCCAGCGATCGACCGCGACTTCATCCGCGTCATCGCCGAGCTCTCGTGTTATCTCCGCGAGCGTCTCGCGGTACCAAGCTTCCTGCGAACGCTCCGGTGCCGCGTCTTCCCAGACCGTTCCCCACGGCTGGCTGACTTCCTCGGCATAGAACATTGGATTGTTCCCGAGGAGCAGCGTGTACCCGCCGTGCGTCGTCATCAGGATTGGATGCCCGAGCGTGATCATGTTTCGCACGACCCACGGACTCACCGTAATCGCGACGGCAACGAGCATCCATTTGGGAACGGATTGGACCACTCTTCCAGACTGGAACCATCGCATACTCCAGACCAAAGCCACGATCACGCCGAAGGACCAGTAGGTCGGCCTGGAGAGCACGCAGAGACCGAACAGAACACCGACAAGCCACTGCTTCCCGATCGGCATCGATATTGTTTCGGCATTCTCGGAGAGTCGGGCCGAATCGGTGACTGCAAGCGGATCTTCTGACGACTCGCGCATCCATCCTTTCGCAATGACAGAGAGCAGTAGCGCGGTCAGGAATGCGCAAAACGATTCCGTCATCGGGAAGGTTGTGTACTGCAGCAGGATCGGATCGAGCGCGACGAACAGCCCCGCCAGGAACGCAAGTCCGCCGAGCCCCAGCCCGCGCGCCGTGCGAAAGACGAGCCACGCCGTCAGCCCACCGAGGATGCATTGCAGAATGCCGAGCGTGCGCGGACCGTCGATCTGCTGGACTGCGGCAATGAGGAGCGGGTAAAGCGGCGGCCGAAACGCCGTCGGTTCTCCCGTGAACTCGTTCTGGAATCCGGCCCCTTCGACAATCCCGTGCGCGAGGCCGAGGTAGTTGTCGCGATCATCGAGCATGTTCCCGGGGAACGCGTTCATCGCCAGCGTTCGCAGCACGATCGCCGCAAGACAGATCGCGGCTTCGCCGATCGATCCGAATTGCCACTGCCGGCGATGCATCGACAACTTCTCCCGGTTCGCTACTATCTCACTGCCCATCGGCTAAAATCGTGAAGCTTCGAGAGCGTTCAGGGACCGTCCGCAACTCGCAGAAAGTCACGATGTCCGACCTGCCACCGAGCCGATTGAGATGGCTGGCCGATTTTCTGATCCGCCGCCGTCTTATCTTACTGGTGGTGGCGGTCGTGGTCACGTCGCTTGCCGTCGGTCCCGCCTCGCGGCTCGACTTCGACCAGTCGATCGAATCGCTTTACGATCCGAACGACCCGCACCTTCTCGATTATCTCGAAAGCAAGAAGCTCTTCGGCGGCGATGAGTTCATCCTGGCCGTTTACACCGATCCGCAGCTGAAGGAACCGGAAGGGGCCGAGAAACTGCAGGAGTTCGCGGCCAGGCTCAGCGAGGTGCCGGGCGTACACGCTGAAAGTACGCAGAACCTGACTGACGCCCTTTCGCCTCCAAACGTGTTGATGGTGGTTCGCCCGCTGCTGAACCGGCGTCGAGAGGACTTGCGCAAGCTCTTTGAAGGAATGCTCATCAGCGAAGACGGGCAGACTGCAGCCATCGTGCTGCGCGTGCTTCCGGAAAACGATGCACCGGTCTCCCGTGGAGAAACAATCCGCAGCATCCGCGAAATGGCTGCAGCGCATGATCCTCAGGCGCAAGTCATCGGCGAACCGGTGCTCATTCACGACATGTTTC
>JBFWWA010000683.1:0-2929 GCA_050246455.1 Planctomycetaceae bacterium | reverse complement strand
GGCCGACGGGCTGAATCTCTCCCCCGAGCACAGCGACCAATCGAGCGGCATGGGAGATTTCCATCGACAGTTTCACATCCCCGTGCCTGTCACCGAGAAGACGCTGGTCGCCGCGAGACGCCACCGCAAGTTGGGAGCGATCGAAGGCATCCGGCATTTTGAACAAGGGGCGCGGCTTCAATTCGGCGAGGTGACTGTCGAGACGATTCCGACGCCGCATGACGGAGTTGACGGCGTTGCGTTCGTCGTCGATGACGGGCAACAAAGGCTTGGGATTCTCACCGATCTCGGGCATGTGTTCGAGGGGCTCAAAGATGTTATTGCCTCGCTCGATGCCGTCATTCTGGAAAGCAACTACGATCCAGTCATGCTCTCGCGCGGAACGTATCCCGAGGCGATCAAGCAGAGAATTCGCGGGGCAGGGGGGCATTTATCGAACCGCGAGTGCGCCGAACTCCTCGATCGCGCGGCGACAGGCCGCTTGAAGTGGATCTGCCTCGCGCATCTTTCCGGTGAGAATAACACCCCCGAGAAATCGCTGGGAGCCCATCGCGAAGTGCTCGGCGCACGCTACGAGCTGCTGGTGGCTGGTCGCGACGCAACCACCGACGTGCTCGAAATCTAGCTGGGCACGAATCATTGTTTGCGCAACTAGAAATCGCATCCTCTGAAGAACAGCAGGATGATGATGATCGGCAGAGGCAAACCGAGCAGCCACCCGAGCAAGGCATATTTCACTTCGCCGGAACGGTTCTGCTGAGCAGGCATTTTTCAATCTCCTGAAGGATCAGCGAATTGCGACGTCGTGTTCTTCAGAACACGCCCTTCCGCGATCGCTTCGAAGAGAAGCAACTCGTGCGCCCGATGCCGGAATCGCCGCGAAGTTCCGGGGATTCCATCCGAAACAGGCTCGCGAACGATCAAGGTGGTTCTGGCCGGAACAGGCTAACGACGGGGACGGCTGCTGGCTCTACTTGACGAGCCGCCATGCGGAGGCGTCAGCCGTCAGCGCGGTGTGCCCTTTATGGCGGTTATAGACGTCGTGCATTTCTTCGATGGTGTCGAAATAGCCGACGATGTGCGTTGCGCTGAACGATTCGCCGGCTTTGACCGGCCGGCCGTGAACCTCCTCGATCATGATGAGGAAATTGTTCGGCCACTGCGCGCACCACGCCTCATAGACGACGGATGGTTCCAGTGTCATCCCTGCCAGCCAGGGGCCGTTTTTTCCTGTCTGCTTGTCGCGTAAATGGTATGCCCGGATGAAGTGCTCGGGAGTCGTGGAGGGATCGCGTCGGTAGTGGAATTTGGTATCGGGCGGAAACGGGGTGAAGAATTCGCTCGACGGGATTCGAAGACCGTTCTTTCCGCCGAAGTAGCTGAGATACATCTCGCTGAACGTGTCACCCTTCTCATGGCGAACGCACCCGGGCGTGTCGTTGCGGAGGAACATCTCGTCGGAGTCGTTGACGCTGTCGATTTTGTCCATCAGGAAGAAGTATCGCGCGCCTTTTGGAAAGACGACCAATTGCGTCCACTGCGATCCCGGTTTTCGTCCCGGCGCCGCGAATTCGTATTTGTACGTTGTTCTGACGGCGACGAACTCCTTGCCGACAATCACTTCCGGCTGCACCGGCTTCATCCACGGACAGAGTTGAGGTCCCTCGACCATCCGCTTGCGATACGTGCTGCCGTGAAGGCTGATTGCAAGCGCCTTCCTTTCGGGGTCGGTTTCATTGGTGTGCCACAGATATCGGCCGATGCCGGGAGTGCTTTGCGTCGGAAGGATGGCATCGCCGTACGCTTCGTCGCTCCCCGCTTCCATCAGCCAGTCGACGACCATCAGGCCGTCCCCCGCTTCCCGAAATCCGGTGGTTTTGTCGAGAAACGATTGCTTCTCGATCCCGGTCATCCACTGCTTGTTTTTCTTCTTCGGGATGACCGCTTCGAGCCGATCGGTTTCGACCTTGATGCCGAATTCATCCTCCGTGACGCGCGCCCAGCGAGTGCCGCTGTCTGCATCCTCACCCGCTGCAGGCGAAACTACGTTCGCGGCCGCAAGAATCAGGGGGCACAGCAACGTCCGGATTCGCCAGCGGGGGAATTGATTCACGGTTCGATTCTCGCGGTCTGTTCATGACGGGAATGCTCGCTGCCCAGTATGTGCCTGGAGTTTTGCACAAGCAATCATGTTTTAATCTCCGAAGCCCGAAGTCGGCGCAGGGCAAGGAAATCCCGATTCGCGAATGTCCGGGCCGATGCCGATCAGATCTGCGTCTCAGCCGGTGTGCCGGTTCTCGAAGAGATCTCCATTGCCATCGACGTCATTGGAATTCGTTTGACTCGCAGAATCTCCAGATTTACGATGGACCAGTCGGGCGCTTCCGCGTCCTTGAGATTTCAGCGGTTCGTCAGTCATTTTCGGCCGCTCATCATTCATGTCGAAAACGCCCCGATGCGCCCGCGTATCGGGGTTTTTGTATTCCGTTCCGGATCGTCTCCGTTCCAATCAAAAAAGTTCATTCATCAGAAGGGGGAATTGGTGATGAGTGATTTGAGTACGCTCAAGCAACGGCTGGACACGCAGTTTTCGGAGTTTCAAAGCGAGGTGAAGTCTTTCCAGGCGGCCGCTCGAACCGAATACGAAGCACGCGAAGCGCGCTTTCATGGTTTGTTCGAGCCGGTGGCGAAACGCGTCGTGGAGATCGTTCGACCGCGGCTGCAACTTCTCGTCGAGCAGTTCAAGAACAAGGTTCAGGTGCAGCCGGCGACGTCGGCGCATACACGTGAAGTGACTTTGAAGTTCGACTCCCCGGTCGCGCGGACGGACCTGACCTTCCGCCTCGGACATGATGCCGACGTCAAAAACCTCGTCGTCGAGCAGAAGTTTGAGATTCTCCCGATCCAGATGAAGATCGTACCTCATGCC
>JBFWWA010000682.1:0-2930 GCA_050246455.1 Planctomycetaceae bacterium | reverse complement strand
CTTGTCTCGAATGCCGTCGAAAAACGGATCCAGACAGTTCTCGGAAATGTCGAATCCATGCACTTCGAATTCGTTGCCGTAGTCGGTCATTAACCTCTGCATCAACTTTCCCGATCCGCAGCCAGCGTCGAGAATCGTCCGAACTTCATACTTCCGGAACATGTCGATCAGCGGCAGACTCTCGAGTGCGACCAGTCCCGGCGACATCCGTCGGTATTCGTTGTGCGACCAGGCTTTTTCGTACTTCTCTTTCTCGTGGAGCGCTTCCGCGTCCATCTCCGGAACTTTTGGCCGGGCGAGTGTGAGCGAATTCTCGGCCGCTTTCGGCGATGCGCACGTGGTGGAAGAAACGATCGCAACCGGGGACGCGCCGACCGTGTTCGTCTTTGCCGCCATTTCTCTGGCGACGCGGCCGATCACACCGGCCCAGTCACCCAGAGCAGATTGGCGGAAGAGGCGCAGCGACGAATACCAGATGCTGTCTTCGCGCTCGAGCATCCAGCGCCAGTTCGGGGAAAAGTGCAGCAATCCCCAGACTGGAGTTCCGACCGCCCCCGCGAAATGGACTGTCGAATTGTCGACCGAGATCACGAGATCGAGCGCGGATATCTGTGCTGAGAACCCGTCCAGATCCGAGAGTGGATCAACATCGGGCCAGGTGTGGACGCGAATTCCACTCTTTTTCTCGAACGCTGAAAGCTCGGCGGCGCAGTCGCCGTACTGCAGATTGACGAACTGCACTCCCGGCGTTTGCAAAACGGGACGCCACTGGTCGAGCGATATCGATCGGCGCTGCTGAACGTGCGGCTTGTGCCCGCCGCGCCAGGAGATTCCCACTTTCAGACCGGTCCCCAACGCCGCGAGCCGCGCCCGCCAGTTATCAACCTGGGACGCGTCTGCAACCAGGTAGCGGCGATGCCGGGGAAAGTCTGCTTCACTACGACGGATGAAGCGCGGCAAACTTCCCATTGCAATCTGCCAGTCGCATTCCAGTGTGGCGGGATCGACCGGCAAAGACTTGTTCTTCGGCCTCGCTACGACTTTCGCGAGTGGAAACGAGCGCGAAAACAGTTTGACAAGCCGCGCGTCGCATTCAATGCAACACTTGCCCGTGCGTGCAACCATCTCCGCGACACAGGAAGCAAACATGATTTCATCGCCGACCCCCTGCTCTGCGAAGATCAGAAGCGAGTTTTCATCAAGAGGCGAGCCATCCCAGACCGGCTGCGGAAACTCTCGCGGCGCGGCGTCGTACTCCCAGCGCGCCTCGTATTCTTCCCACGCGGTGCCGAAGTTACCCCGCATCAATCGTGTTTGAGAACGATGAAAACGCGTTTCTGCATCAGCCGGACGGAGTCGCAGCGCGCGATTGTGGCTTTCAACCGCGTCATCGAGTCGTCCGAGATGCTGCAGCACAACACCGAGATTGACGTGCGCCTCCGCCAGCCTCGGGTCGATTGAGATTGCCTGCCGGTAACACTCGACCGCACTTTCGAGTTCCCACCGGTCTTTATGAATGTTGCCGAGGTTGTAAATTGCTTTCGCATCGCGCGGGAGAATCTCGATCGCCTTCCGGAAGCAGCGGATGGCCTGCTCAGAGTTCTGCAGCGAATTGTAGATCGATCCGAGATTGTTCCACGCGCCGGCGTTATTGGCGTTAATGGACAGGCCCGACTCATAAGCGCTGCGAGCCTCTTCGTGCCGACCATTCGAAAGCAGCGCAAACCCGAGGCCAAAGAACGCCGGCGAATGCCGGGGATCGATTTCGATCGCACGCCGATATTGAACGGCAGCTTCATCGAAATATCCCTGCCGTTCGCATTCCTGTCCCTGCGCGAAGCACGTTGCTGCCGATTTTGACTCTGAGAAACCGCTTTCGATTGCGAACTGCGTCCCTTGGAACTGGGATTGCAGAGCAGCGGCCCGGTTCAATTCCGCGTCGGTGTAACCGGGCCTGAGCGCAATCGCCTTATCAAAACAGGCAATGGCTTCTTCCGTCCGATGCTGTCGATGGATTATCGCACCCAGGTTGTTGAATGCTTCCACCATCTGTGGATTGAAACGCAGCGCCGCACGATAGCTCGACTCCGCAGCCGGAAGATCTCCAAGCTGTTCGAGCGCGCCTGCGAGGTTGTAGTGGATGTCGGCTGCGTCAGGAACGAGTTCGAGAATCGACCGGTAACTTTCGACCGCTTCGTCAACCCGTCCCAACGTCAGCAACGTGTTTCCAAGGTTGTTCCAGGCGTCGAGAAAATCGGGTTCGATCTGAATCGCCGTGCGGTACGCATCGACTGCCTCTTCAAACCGTCCAGAGGCCTGCAATGCCATGCCGAGGTTGTAATGGGCACCCGCGAATTGAGGAGCAATCCGGATCGCCTCGTGAAAACTAGCGCATGCTTCGTCGAACTTCCCCAGTTGCCGATAACACGCGCCGAGATTGCTGTGGTAGAGAGCCGTCGACCCGTTGATTGCAATCGCCCGGCGAATGAACTCCACCGCCGTCTGGTTCTCGGATCGCTGGTGCGACACCACTCCCAGCAGATGGAGTGCATCGGCGTGCTCAGGGTCGATGCGGATGATTTCTCGATACTGAGACTCCGCCAGATCGAGCGCACCCGCTTGATGATGCTGGACCGCTGCCTGCAGCTTTTCAGTGACCGCAACCATGGTATTGCTTTCCAAGCTGACGCGACGTTGAGGCGACAGACACCCGCGCTCAAAGCCTCAAGTCCAGACCCAGCAATGAATTGGGCCGGACGGAGTGCTTGCTGCCGTGACGTCTCTACGGAGAGGCAGACGCTGCACAATTCGGGCGATACCGGTTGTATCGGCTAGGCAAGATGCGACCCATGAGCGGATTTTGCCGACCCATTTGCGGGCAGGTTAATCCCGGCTCATCTCGTTCCGTGCGAGCAAACCGGCTCCGCCGA
>JBFWWA010000681.1:0-2939 GCA_050246455.1 Planctomycetaceae bacterium | reverse complement strand
TGCCGCGTCCGGATGAGCTGCTGGAAACGGCGCTTCGCCACTGGCCAGAGTTGTTCGCGGCACGATGTGCGGATGTGTTGCACTTTCGGCTGCGACGGCGGAAGCGATCGGTTGAGGATTCTGATCGGGTAAGAGTTTTGCAATTCGTGCGCGGGCGGCTTCGTCTCCATCGGCACGACGGAACGCGGCGAACGATCGTTCGGGATCCTTCTTGAGCGCAAAGGCGAGCCCGAGGTTGTTCAGTGCCTGCCGATGATCCGGATCGAGTTCGGTCGCTCGCGTCAGAATCTGGACGCTCTCATCGAGTTTTCCCTGCAGCAGATACGAATATCCATGATCGCTGAGCAGCCCGACATCGGTCGGTCGTACTTGAAGTGCTGATTTGTAATGCTGTTCGGCCGTCAGGAAATCGCGGGCGTTGTCGGCGATGACGGCAAGGCCGTGATGTGCGTCGACGTGCTGCGGATCCTGCTGCAAGACCATCTGGTAGCGTGCCTTCGCGGCCTCCAATTTGCCGCTTTGAACATCAGCACGTGCCAGGCGGATTTGATCAGATGCCGAGATCGACAATCCCGGCATTTCATGAGGAGGATTCGGCGGACGATTGAGTGACGGCGACGGCGCGGAAATTGCGCCGAGCTTCGCCGTTCTGGTTTCCGCCGCGTCGCGAGCTTCCCCTTCCACTTCGTCGGCCGGGTTGAGCGATTCATTCGACGACGCGACGCGCGCGTTATCGAACGCGGAGTCGCCGGTCCGGTCGACGAGCGACTTCGGACTCACACAACCCGCGAACAGAAGACTGACGATCACGATCCCGAGCCGGTTCGCTGGCATCAATCAGGTCTCATTTCGAGCGCAGCCGAAAACGGATTGCGCACGGTGATCGCTCACGCGGAAGCGCGTTCGGCGGCCAGACTCGAAACTGATCTTTGGATAACTGGTGGAACGATCCCGCGAGGAATGGACTGAGAGAGCGGGATCGATTCTGTCGAGATGCGGGGGGACTATACGTCGCAATTCGATTTCTGTCGAGATGAGCTGTTCGGATACGGAACCCCCTGGAATTTGACCACTTGCGAGACTGCGGCCGGGCGAATCCCCGGCCTCCGCTCCCCCTCAGTTCGATGAAGGCCGGGTCAGAAACAACAGGAGTTGCAGGGCGAGAAAAAGGAACAGCGGAGCGAAGACCGCGATCCGAGCGAGACGGAGTACTCCCGCGAGCCATCGTCCTCGAATCTCGGTGACGACCGTCCGCTGTTCGGCATCGGCCGCACCACGCGTTTTCAGTTCGTCGACGACATTCTTCCGTCGCGACTCGTTGAGCTCTTCGTTCCCGTCGGCATTGTCGATCAGGACGTTGAACCGGTCGGCGGGCATCTTCCGGGCGATTTCGTCGAGATGCTTCCGACCGTCGTTGGAGATTACGCCTGCTCCGAATTCGAAATCTTCGCCTGTGAGGACTGCCCGGGCTCGTTCCGACTCGACCTGCTGCCGGTCGCGCACGTCCAGAAGGGGCGTCGAGATGAGGAGCGCGACGACCGCAAGCAGCGTGAAGGTCAGCACGCCGCAACCGATGGCGGTCATCTGAGTCTTGAAGAGGCTTCGCTCCGACGTCGATTCAAAGTGGAGATCGATCGTGCGCCGCCGTCGCACGGAGCGATGCGTCGCTTCGACGATTTCCATGTCGCGGACAATGTCGGTCCATTCACGTGCTGTGGCGGGTAACTCTCGAGCTCGTTTGAAGTGACCTAGAATTGCCGCAGCGCGGTCTGTCGGAATTGGGGATGTCGCGTTCGGACCCGGCAGCGGAGCGTTTGTTGAGAAGTTCCCCGCTGCGTCGCGTGCGAGGACGATCGTGGCGGTTTCACCCGTCAGCTTCAGCTCCCAGACGGCGTTCCTCGAAGTGCGCTTCACATTCCAGACCGCTTCCGGATTTCCACCACCCGAGAGAGTGACGGACGCGGTTGCGACACCGGACTCTCCGGCGCCATAGTGAATCGCGGTGACCTGGTTGTAATCGCCTCCGAGCCAGCGGAGCAGATCGACGTCGTGCAGCATGGCGGCATCGATTTCTGCGAGCGGAATCTGCGACGCACTTCCCGGAAGCTCTCGCGTCAGCTCAAGATACTGCAGCTTGCCGATCTCATTCCGGGCGATCGAATCCCGAATGGCTGCAACCAGCGCATCAGCCCGCGGGGGGAGCGCGGGAACAAGGAGCACTCCGGTGTCATCCCTGACGAGCGAGAGCTCGTAGAAGAATGTTGAACCTTGAGCCGCTTGGGGGACAACCCATAGCGGCTTTCCGGCCGCCGCCAGCTGCTTGGCCGCTTCGAGAATCTCCGGTTCGGCACCCGCGACGATGACGCCGTCAATGGAGGAATCCGCAAGGAGCTCATCCCAGCGCGTTGTGATGCGCACTCCGGGTGCGATTCGCTGCACCTCGGCCTCCGACCGGCCCGCAAAGGTTGCCGTTGCCAGTTGATCGCCTGGAGAGGATGTGATCGCGCGCACGATCTCGAGGGCCAGTGGATCATCGCCGAGGAGTGCCAGCTTCATCGGAAAAGCACCTCGCGGACGTTGGCGGCGGTGACCGGCTGGATGACGCCCCGTTCCGTGATGATCGCCGTGATGTTTTCCGCCGGCGTGACATCGAATGCCGGATTGTAGGCTCGCGCACCGGCCGGCGCCGTCCTGCGGCCGAAACCGTTCGTGATCTCATCCGCTCCGCGCTCTTCGATGGGAATCTGCCTGCCGGTTTCGATCGCCAGATCGAACGTGCTCGATGGAGCGGCGATGTAGAACGGGATTCCATGCGCTTTCGCGAGCACAGAGACCACGTACGTCCCGATCTTGTTCGCGCTGTCACCGTTGGCGGCGATGCGGTCGGCTCCGGTGACGACCGCATGCACGCGTCCTTCCTGCATCACACACCCCGAGGC
>JBFWWA010000680.1:0-2940 GCA_050246455.1 Planctomycetaceae bacterium | reverse complement strand
CGACGAATCGGACGTTCGTTCCGGCCGACTCCGGCAGCGAGACGTCGAACTTCCGGAGCCCGCCGCCGCTGACATCGCATGCAAGTTCCAGATGCGTGCGCAGCGCATCGTGATCGAGCCGTACAATTGAGATCACGTCGACCGACATCCGCGCCGGCTTGCGCTGAATTCGCAGCTTTCCGGTGAATGTCGTGTCCTGATACCGGTAGCCGAGCCGCTCCCGGTCGATCTGCAGGTTCGCAGGATCGAGGCCGGGCACTTCAACGGGGGTGACTCGCAATTCGTCATCGGCTTTGACCACATAAGATCCGACGACGACGCCTGCCCCCGATACTTTGACTTCGGGAAGCGGGATTTCGAGCTCAGTTTCCGCCGGCGGCCATCCTTCCACGTCGCGGCGCCCCGTCAGGACGAGCGACATTTCCTTGCCGGGGGGCAACGGCGACTTCAAGTGAATCTGCACGCCGTTCTGCCCCGCTTCCTTCGGGACCGACTGCCAATCGACCGGCTCGTTGTCGAGAGAGACGGCCGTCACCGACCATTCCGCAGCCAGCAGGAGTTCCAGTTCGAAGAGTGGGGCGTAGATGGTTTCAATTTTCGCGGCGACGTTCAGATCCGGGCCGGCTTCGTTGAGGTCCAGCGACGTGAGGATGTCGGCATAGATCTCCGCCCGTTTCGATTCGGTGAGGAGCTCGAGCTGGAAGTCCTCCTGCCAGATGTCGAATGAGAGCTGTTCTGTTCCGGCGGAGCGGTTTGGGGGAGTCATCGAAGCGGGAACGGGAATATCCGCTTTCAAGCTCGGCCGGATTCCCACGGAGTTTTCGGTTCGCAGGCGAACGTCGACCGGATGCGTGATACGCAGCTGCCCCACGTGAGACGCGGCTCCATGCAGCAGAAGCGTGGGAATCCGCCATCGGGTTCCCGCCGCGGCCGGAGTCACGCCTTTGAACACGATGCGTCGCGATTCCTGAAACGTCTGACGGTAAGCGAGCGTGATCGATGTCCGGGAATTGTCGCCGGCTTCGTCCCCGAGCTCCCACGATTCCAGTCCGGGGGATTCGACATCGGTGATCTCCAGGGTCTTCGGAATCGAGAACTTCAACCGATCGAGCGGCACTCCAAAGACTTCGACGTTTGTATTCGCTACCCAGTCGACTTCACCGGGAGAAACATTGACGTTGTAGCCCGTGTTCGCGAAGACCATTCCCGCCGAGGTTTTCTGGTTCGCATGCGACGTGATGCGGAGCCGGATTTCGTCCCGGCCGCCGACCGGCAATTCGTACTTCGCAACTTGAGCCGCTTCGGCGGGACGGTCGAGCGTGAGCTCGTTCAACAGAAGATGCATTCCCGCGGGAATCTCGACCTGAAGCGATCCGGAAGAGGCGACCGGAATTCCAAACGCCGCGAGCTTGTCGCTTCCTGCGGCGGCAAGCGGCGCCGAAAGTTCGAGCTCGAGAGTCTGCGCGGTCGCGGAGTCGTTCAAATAGACGAGAGAATGATCGGGGCGACGGCCGATGCGGGCGGGCTTGCCGCCGATCGTGGCGGCTTCCACGCCCATTCCGCGGAAGGGAAGAGCCAGCAGTTTCCATCCCCCGGCCGGCTGAACGAGCTCCAGCTTCGCAGCAACGAGCAGCTGATCGTCGGCGATTGTTGCGGTGTAGGAAGCTCGCTTGAGCACAATTCCCAGCGTTTGGGGAGAACCGCTCTCAATAGCGGCGCGCGCTTTGTCGTAAAGCTCCAGAAAATCTTTTCGAGAAAGAAGGACGCCCTTCCTGTCGCGCCTGGCAACGGCTTCGAACTGATCGGCCGGAACGTAGACCTCGCGGACGTCGGGTCGCGATGATGTTGTCGCGGGCACCTGCTGCGCTTGAACTGAAAGAGGTGCCAGGATGAAGCACGCCATGATCGCAGACGCGAAACCGATCCGCATACTGTCGCTCCAGGTTCGAACGCGCGCTCGAAGAAAAGTGGCCGCCGTCATGATCCCAGTTCTCCCGGTCATCCGTCGTGATGCTCGGACTTCGGACCATCCGGCAGTGGTGCGTCGATGGGGCCCGAAGGGGGTATGACGGCAGCTTGCGTCGCCGGCCCGCTGCCGCTCGGCGAGACCGCCGAAGACGTTCCGCGGGAACCGAGCAGCGCGTGAATCAACCAGATGCCGGCGAGCGCCCACAGCCCGTATCTCGCCGCCGCAACCAGGTGGAGCGCGGCGTCGTTGTCTTTCACCGCATACAGCGCGATCAGCAGGGCGGCGATCAGCAGCAGACCAAGCCGGTTCTCCCAGGTCGTCTTCAACAGCGCCAGCGCGATCCCCAGGACCGCCAGGCTGATGACGACGGTGAGGAACGGCATGTTCCACCACTTCACTTCAATCGAATCGGCTCGGCCGAGCCGTGTGTATTGATAGGCGTGCCCTTCGGTCGGGAAGTCGATGAGTCCGCCGGTCGATCCGATCCAGCTGTCGAGCTCGCCGGTTTGCGATTCCGTCTTGATGGTTCCGAGTCCGACCCCGCTGACAAGGGTCCGGGTCTCACGCTGGTAGTTTGCGGGAGTGCCGATGAGTGCGAATTTGTCGGGAACCCACAGCACGACGCGCAACTGCTGGGTCGCCACACCTTCCGTCCCGCCGATTCTCGGGAGCGCGATCTGCAGGTTGCCGCCGTTGGACTGAAACGGTGCGGGGCTGATCGGCCTCTGGAGATTGAGCGCGATGGTAAACGGCACATCGGAGACCGCGGTGCGCGCAACACTCACAAAATACGGTGTCCAGCCGACGTCGGCTTTCGCGTCGGATTTCTCGAGAGCGATCTGTCGGCCGTCGACCGCGACGCCGAGCGGCTGCGCTTCACTCGGCAAATCGATCCGCAAACGCTGTCGCTCACTGCTGCGGATCTGGTAGCGGCAGCGATATGTCGCCATCGGGGAGACGGGATCGCGGCC
>JBFWWA010000679.1:0-2942 GCA_050246455.1 Planctomycetaceae bacterium | reverse complement strand
GACGGGCAGCGCGTCGATTCTGTAGACCGGGTCGGGTCGGTGAAGTGGCGCACGGTTTGCTGACCGGAAGGTCCGGCCATCGTTGCTCAACGACACACATTCGACATTCCCTTCAACAATGTGCCTTGTAAATCGCGGTTTCTCTTTCGGTGACGATGTCACGGAAACGGGAACGGGGTCGCCTTCCAGAGGGACCCGGCCGCGCGATTCTTAGGCAGATGTTGCCGCTAAAATGCACACATTCCGACGGGGCCCTGGTGAGAGTTCCGCGGAAAAGGTGTGGAATTCCCGCTGTTCCGTTGAGTTTTGCGCGTTCTGTGACCAAACTTCGGATTCGGCGCGCGACTTGCCTTAATCGCCCGGGCGGAATGGACCCCGCTCGTTGATGCATCCAGGGAATCCGCGGGTTGGACCGCGCTTATGAGCCCGGGCAGGGCTCACCAAACAAGACAAAGGAACGAGTTACGTGAGTACTGTCGCCTCCAGTAAATCCGCGTCCAAGAATGGTTCTGCCGCTGCTGGTTCCGGCCCTTCAATTGCGCCGGGAGCCGCCACTTCAGCCCGTACCGCTGCAAATTCCGCGGTAACGAACTGGAAGCCGACGTCGCCCCCCCTCAATTTTGCAGATACTCCGATGCAGGACCTCTTCTGCGCGAACGTCTTCAGCCCTTCCGTGATGCGAAACCGGCTTCCGAAGGCGGTTTTCAAGTCGGTCATGAAGACCATCAAGTCGGGTGCAAAGCTCGACCCGTCGATCGCCGACATCGTCGCACTGGCGATGAAAGACTGGGCGATCGAGAAGGGGGCAACTCACTACGCTCACGTTTTCTATCCGCTGACCGGCCTCACCGCCGAAAAGCACGACAGCTTTCTTTCTCCGGACGGAGAGGGCGGGGCGCTTGCCGAATTCAGCGGCAGCCAACTCATCCAGGGTGAGCCGGACGGATCGAGCTTCCCGTCGGGGGGTATCCGTGCGACTTTCGAAGCCCGCGGTTACACGATCTGGGACGTGACGAGCCCCGCTTACATCCTCGAGAACCCGAACGGGACCACGCTCTGCATTCCGACGGCGTTCGTTTCGTGGACGGGTGAGGCTCTCGACAAGAAGACCCCGGTTCTTCGCTCGATGCAGGCTCTCAACAAGCAGGCTCAGCGAATTCTCGCCCTGTTCGGTGCGAAGGACGGAGCGTTCGTCGCTTCGACCGGTGGACCGGAGCAGGAATACTTCCTCGTCGACCGCAACTTTTTCTACGCCCGCCCCGACCTCTTCACCTGCGGCCGCAGCCTCTTCGGAGCGAAGCCGCCGAAGGGTCAGGAGTTTGAAGACCACTACTTCGGAGCCATTCCGGAGCGAGTCCTCGCGTTCATGCTCGACGTCGAACGCGAACTTTACAAGCTCGGAATTCCGGTCAAGACTCGCCATAACGAAGTGGCGCCGGGCCAGTATGAAATTGCTCCGGTTTACGAATCGGCCAATCTCGCGACCGACCATCAGCAGCTGATCATGATCACGCTGAAGCGCGTTGCCGAGAAGTACGGAATGGCCTGCCTCACGCACGAGAAGCCTTTCGCGGGCGTCAACGGCTCGGGCAAGCACCTCAACTGGTCGATGGGAAGCAGCTCGCAGGGGAACCTGCTCGATCCGGGCGATACTCCGCACAGCAACGCGCAGTTCCTCGTGTTCTGTGCCGCCGTGATGCGAGCCGTCTACCAATACCAGGGACTCCTCCGGGCGGTTGTTGCCTCGGCAGGAAACGATCACCGCCTCGGTGCGAACGAAGCTCCGCCGGCGATCATCTCGATCTTCCTCGGTGATCAGCTCACCGACGTCTTCAAGCAGATCAAGGCGGGCGGCGCCAAGTCGTCGATCGCGAAGGGAACTCTGACCGTTGGTGTCGATGTTCTCCCGCCGCTGCCGAAGGATGCCGGCGACCGCAACCGGACGAGCCCGTTCGCCTTCACCGGCAACCGGTTCGAGTTCCGGGCCGTCGGTGCCAATCAGTCGATTGCGGGACCGCTCGTTGCTATGAACACGATCGTCTGCGAATCGCTCGACTACTGTGCCAGCAAGCTGGAAGCCGCAGTCGGCGGAGATCCGAGCAAACTCAACGGAGCCGTGCAGGCGCTTCTCACCGAGATCATCAACGAGTGCGAGTCGATCATCTTCAACGGCGACGGCTATTCGCAGGAATGGCACGAAGAAGCTGCGAAGCGCGGTCTGCTCAACCTCAAGACCGCGGCTGCATCGCTGCCGCAGCTGGGCGATGACAAGGTCAAGGCCCTGTTCGCCAAGTATGAAGTGCTTTCGGATCGCGAACTGACGAGCCGATTGCACATCTATCAGGAGCAGTACTGCAAGACGATTCACACCGAAGCGCTGCAGACTCTGGAAATGGCCCGCACGCTGATTTTCCCGGCGGCGATCCGCTACCAGAACGAGCTTGCTTCGACCTGTGCGAATCTCAAGATCGTCGGATACGAGTTCGATACCGACACCCTCGACCGGATCACCGAGCTGGTGAAGTCGCTGCAAGATGCGATTGCCACTCTCTCGAGTGCTCTCACTCACGGCGGCGGGCAGGGTCTCGAAGAGGAAACGCACTACTACTGCGATAAGGTCCTGCCGGCAATGGCGGACGTTCGCAAGTATGCCGATGAGCTGGAAGGCTGGGTGGCGGACGACCTGTGGCCGCTCCCGACCTACCAGGAAATGCTGTTCATCAAGTAATTCTCAGTCGTTGCGGTGAATTCCGCGCGATTGGAGCAGACCACCAAGACGAAACTCCCGTGCATTCCGTTGGGGTGCACGGGAGTTTTTTTCGTGTTCTCAACGCTGTTGCGTTACTGGCCGACCGCGGCTTACTGGAAATCAATCAGCTCGACGAGGAAGTAAAGTGTCGCGTGGGGGGGAATAACTCCACCGGCGCCGCGCGAACCGTATC
>JBFWWA010000678.1:0-2969 GCA_050246455.1 Planctomycetaceae bacterium | reverse complement strand
CGGACCCCAATCCCCGGGAGCGCCTTCGAAGACGCCGGCGCAGCGCGTTCCGCACGACCGGCAGCAACCCTCCGAAGTCAGGTTCCAGTCGGAAAGGACGTACCAGTCGCGGCCAATCAGCCTCTCTCCGCAGCCATGGCAGTACGTGCTGCCACCATCGCCGTCATGCACGTTTCCGGTGTACGCATAGCGCACGCCGTTTCTCATGGCGATGCTCCGGGCGCGGGTCAGTGTCGACGGGGGCGTGTGAGAGTAATTGAGCATGCGGAAGTCGGGATGAAACGCGGTGAAGTGCATCGGAACGTCCGGGCCCAGATGCTCCACCACCCAGCGCGTCATCTGCTCGAGTTCGTCGTCCGAGTCGTTCTCGCCCGGAATGAGCAGCGTCGTGATCTCGAACCAGACGTTCGTTTCCTTTTTCAAGTAGACCAGCGTGTCGAGCACCGGCTGCAGATGGCCCAGGCAGATCTCACGATAGAACCGTTCCGTGAACCCCTTGAGATCGACATTCGCGGCATCCATGTGCCGGAAGAATTCCGCGCGGGGCTCGGGGCAGATTTCGCCCGCCGTCACCGCCACCGTTTTGATTCCCGCCGCGCGGCACGCAATGGCCACGTCGATCGCGTACTCCAGAAAAATGACCGGGTCATTGTAGGTAAACGCGACGCTCCGGCAGCCGAGCTCGCGCGCCGCCCGGGCAATCAGTTCGGGAGACGCCTGGTCCGCCAGAGTGTCGATCTCGCGCGACTTGCTGATGTCCCAGTTCTGGCAGAATTTGCAGCCGAGGTTGCACCCCGCCGTCCCGAACGACAGCACCGGCGTGCCCGGCAGGAAGTGGTTCAAGGGCTTCTTTTCAATCGGGTCGATGCAATACCCGCTCGAACGGCCGTAAGTCGTGAGGACGACTTCGCCCCCCTCGCACTCCCGCACGAAGCAGAAGCCGCGCTGCCCCTCGTGCAGCTTGCAGAAGCGCGGACAAACGTCGCACTGCACGCGCCCGTCGTCGAGCTTATGCCAGTATTTCGTGGCGACTTTTCCGAACTCCGCAGAAACCACCGCTTGCTCCTTGTTCGAATTTGGGAATACGATGTCATCAGCAGGCAACGTGAGAGAGGGCGAGGCGAATCTCCACACGATTTCGAGTCGCGGGCCCGACGTCCTCAATGGGCCGCCGCCGGAATCGCAATCGTGATGGGGACCGACCTGAAGCCCGAAGCCTGACCAACTGATGCCAAACATTCGACCAGCAGCCGTCGCCGGCCGGTTTTATCCGGATGAAGCCGACGTCCTGCGCCGGCAGATTGAAGAGTTGATCCGGGACGCCAGGAGATGCGAAGCGCGTCCCAAGGGAATTATTGTACCGCATGCCGGATACGTCTACTCGGGTCCCGTGGCTGCCACCGGCTACGCCGCTCTGGCGTCCCGCCGCGACGAGATCCGCCGGGTTGTTCTGCTCGGTCCATCGCACTTTGTGCGCGTCCGCGGGCTGGCCGTCCCCACGGTCGATTCGTTCGCCACGCCGCTCGGTCTGGTTCGGGTCGACACTTCGACAGTCGCCAGGCTGTTGCGCCTGCCGCAGGTTGTTGCCAGCGACGAGCCGCACGCACGCGAACACAGCCTGGAAGTGCACTTGCCGTTTCTGCAGGTCGTTCTCGACGATTTCCAGATTGTTCCCCTCGCCGTCGGAGACGCCTCCGCCGACGAGATTCGCGAAATCATTGAGCTGCTCTGGGGAGGACCGGAAACGGCGTTCGTCATCAGCTCCGATCTCAGCCATTTTCACGACCACGACACCGCCAGCCGGATCGATGCCTCGACGTCGCGGCTGATCGAATCGCTGCAATACGAACAGCTGCGCGGCGATCTCTGTTGCGGATACAAACCGATCAGCGGACTTCTCGCCGCGGCTCGTTCGCGCGGGTTCCAGGTCCAGGCGCTCGACCTGCGCAACTCCGGCGATACCGCCGGCCCGCGCGACCGCGTCGTTGGCTACGGCGCTTTCGTCCTCGAGAGTCATCCGCTCTCAATGACGGTCCCGGAGTCCGAACCAGGCTCGTTCACGGCCGAGGAACAACGTCTCCTCTTCCAGACGGCGAAAGACGCCATCGCCGCCAAGGTGACGACCGGAGCAGAACTCGAAATCGATCCGAATGACTATCCCGAATCGCTCCGCGAGCCGCGCGCAACGTTCGTCACGCTGCGCATCGACGGCAAGCTGCGCGGCTGCATGGGTTCGCTCGGCATCTCCGATCCCCTCATTGCGGATGTCGCACAGAACGCCGCCGCCTCGGCGACGCGCGACCCGCGCTTTGTACCCGTCACGTTTGAGGAGATTCCCAGGCTCGATATTCACCTCTCCATTCTCACTCCCCCCGAACCGCTCGCCGCGCGATCGGAGCAGGAACTGATCCGCAAGATCCGCCCCGGCATCGATGGCCTGATCCTCCACGAGCAATCGAAACGGGCGACGCTCCTCCCCGCCGTCTGGGAGAACGTGGCGACTGTGGAAGAGTTCCTTGCGCACCTCAAACGCAAAGCACACCTTCCGGTCAATTACTGGTCCGACACCATCCGCTTCGAACGCTACACCGCCGAATCGCTCCACCAGCCGGTCGATTGAACCCCCTCAACCGCTGCGGCATAGTGGTGTTGCGAGTGGAACGGGCCCGTCGCGGGAGAGTCCCGTGGCCGGGGCAAACGTGGACCGTCCGAAGGGTGGTCGCCGTGCCCCGGAATCTCTGAGTGAACCGATTCGAACGTCCGCACAATCTACAACGAAACCTGAAAAGATCATGTCGAAAATCCGCTGGGGCATATTGAGCACTGCAAAGATCGGCGTCGAGAAAGTCATCCCCGCGATGCAGCGCGCGAACCACTGCGAGATCGCCGCCATCGCGTCGCGCAATCTCGCATCAGCGCGCAAGGCGGCCGCGCAGCTCGGCATTCCGCACGCGTACGGCTCGTACGAA
>JBFWWA010000677.1:0-2977 GCA_050246455.1 Planctomycetaceae bacterium | reverse complement strand
GCGGCGTCGGCGCTCGTTGCCATTGAAAACGCGAAGAAAGCCGGCCGCCCGTTCGAGCTCGCGCTCATCGATGCCTGCATGCCGGGAAGCGACGGGTTCGCGCTGGTGCAGGAGCTGCAACATCGGCCCGGTTCGGTGCGGCATATCGTCATGATGCTCAACCAGGGGAACCGCTCCGGCGAGATCGAGCGCTGCGAGAAGCTCGGTGTGACCGCTTACCTGATGAAACCGATCAATCAGTCGGAGCTGTTCGATACGTTTGTTGCGGTCCTCTGCGGCGAGGCGCTTCTCTCGGGAGCCGTCTCGGAAGATGCCGCAGCCGTTGTGCCGCACGAAGGAGTGCGCGGCCTGCAGATCCTTCTCACCGAAGACAGCCTCTACAACCAGAAGCTGGCGCTCGGCGTCCTCGGGAAGCGCGGGCATGTCGTCACCATTGCCAACAATGGACGCGAAGCGGTCGAGGCGGTGCGGAAACGGAAGTTCGATCTGATTCTCATGGACATCCAGATGCCGGAGATGGACGGCCTCGAAGCGACAAAGATCATCCGCGCCCGCGAACGCGAAGCGTCGAGCGTGCGAACGCCGATCATCGCCATGACCGCCCAGGCGATGAAGGGAGTCCGAGAGAAATGCCTGGCCGTCGGCATGGACGATTACCTGGTCAAGCCGGTTCGTGCCCGCGAACTGCACGAAACGATCGAGCGCGTCCTGGGCGGCGGAATCGGTTTCCGGGTCGATCGCGAACATGAACGCAACGGGCTTCCCCTCGACTGGTCGGTCGCCCTGGGGGTCGTCGACGGAGACCGGGAACTTCTCCGGGAAATCATTGACGCGTTTCTCGAGGAATGTCCCAGGTTGATGGGGGAACTGGAATCGGCCATTGCCCACGCCGATGTCTCCGCGCTCCGCCGGGCCGCTCATACGGTCAAAGGAGGATTGCGGACGTTCGGGGCGGGCATGGCCATCGATATTGCGGAACGTCTTGAACAGATGGGGCGGAGCGGCCGAATCGAGGAAAACGCCGTGGAACTCAACTCGGATCTGAAGAGGCACGTCGACCAGCTGGTTCCGGAATTAGCCGCGTACGCTGGCAGCATCGCCGTGCCGCGGGAATAATGCTGTCGCGGCGAGAGGGGCAAAATCGCCAGGTCGCCGGGCATCTCCAATCATCAAACCGATGGACAATCGTGACGGAAGGGACGCAATGACGACGTTGCTCGTGGTCGACGATTCGGCGGTCGACCGCCGGCTGGTCGGGGGGCTTCTCTCGAAAAACCCGGACTGGTCCGTTGTGTACGCATCCGACGGAAAGGATGCCCTGCAGCAGGTCGAGCTGCATCTGCCGGACATTGTTCTCACCGACATGCAGATGCCGGAGATGAACGGCTTCGAGCTCGTTGCGGCGATGAAGTCCGGCTACCCCCTGATCCCGGTCATCCTGATGACGGCGCAGGGGAGCGAGGAAATCGCCGTTCAGGCGCTTCAGCACGGCGCGTCGAACTACGTCCCCAAGCGGCGGCTCGCGGAAGAGCTTCGCGAAACGGTGGAACGGACTCTCGCGGCTTCGGACGTCGATCGCTCGGAATCCCGGCTGATGCACCGGCTTGCGCGGCACCAGTCGAGCTTCGTCATCGAGAACGACGCATCGCTCGTTCCCTCGATCGTCAATTACCTGCAGCAGACGATCACGCGGATGCGCCTCTGCGACGAAACCGACTGTCTGCGCATCGGCGTGGCGCTCGAAGAAGCGCTTCTCAATGCGTACTATCATGGCAACCTCGAAGTCAGCTCCGAGCTCCGCGAGGTCGATCACTCGGCCTATTACGAGCTCTCACGCGAGCGCTGCGAGCAGTCGCCTTATCGAGAGCGGAGCATTTTCGTCGATGCGACATTCAGCCGATCGGAACTCATCTTCGTGATTCGCGATGAGGGACCCGGATTCGATCCGTCGACACTTCCCGACGCCACGGACCCGGCCAATCTCGAACGTCCCTGCGGCCGCGGTCTGCTTCTCATGCGGACATTCATGAGCGAGGTCCGCTTTAATGAGACGGGGAACGAAGTGACGATGATCAAGCGCTGCAATCGCCTGCCACCGATCGAACTGGAAGTCGACGAAGAAGACGAATGAGACGGCAACCCCTCCTGCCTCCTGAGTTGTTGTTGCGGTTTAACGCGATGTCGGCCTGATGCACGAGATTCGATTTCCTCCTTTCAGGCCGCATCCACTGTTTCCGGGGGGACATGCGCAGACGCTGGCCGGGGCGTTCCTTCCCGGGCGCCGTTATCGATACCAGGCGAAGCGTCATCAGGTCACGCTCGACGACGGCGATATTCTTGTTCTGCATGATGATGCACCGACGTCGTGGCAGAGCGGTGGACCGACTGTTCTGCTAATTCACGGCCTCGCCGGCAGCCACCAGAGTGGCTACATGGTCCGCATCGCCGCGCGGCTCAATGCCGTCGGCTATCGGACATTCCGGATGGATCTCCGAACCTGCGGAGCGGGCTGCGGGCTGGCGAAGCGGCCGTATCACGCGGGACGATCGGACGATGCGCGCGCGGCTCTGGAGTTCATGGCGGACGCCTGTCCCGGATCGAGCGCGGCGATTGTCGGCTTCTCGCTCGGCGGCAATATCGTGCTCAAACTCCTGGGCGAGAACCCGGGAATTGTGCCGGCCCATCTGACACGCGCGGCGGCGGTGAACCCATCCGCGGATCTCTCCGCCTGCGTCAACGCGCTGGTCGGGCCGGTCCGAAGTATTTATGACCGGCACTTCGCCACGCTTCTCAACCGGCAGCTTCGGGCCGCCCGGCTGACCCCGGAAACGCTCGCCATCACACTCCCCTATCAACCGCGCCGGATTATCGAGTTCGACGACATTTACACCGCCCAGGTCTGGGGATTCGGGACGGCCGCGCATTACTACGAGCGGTCGAGCTCCGCCCCGCACGTCGCCAAGATTCAGGTGCCAAC
>JBFWWA010000676.1:0-2987 GCA_050246455.1 Planctomycetaceae bacterium | reverse complement strand
CGGCCGGAGCACGGGTTCTCTACTTGCCTCCCTACAGTCCCGACCTGAATCCGATTGAACTGGTGTTCGCGAAATTCAAATGGCTCGTTCGAAGCGCCGCGGCGCGCACCGTCGAAAGCCTCTGGCAAATCTGCGGCCAACTCCTCGATCGCTTCACGTCCACCGAGTGCCGCAACTACTTCCGACACTGCGGCTACACCGCTACAGAGAACCGATAAGCGCTCTAGGCGTCAGAACTTCCATCGCTGCAAGATGTTGCATTCCGAACAAATCTTGGAAGTACTGATTCCTGTCTGTGCAGCTTTTCATCGTCCGCTGCGCGAAATGCAAAGACAGGAATGTCTGTGCTCCGGGGCGATCGTTGGAATTACTTCCCGCGTGCGTGCTCGCGGAGGAACTGCTTGAACGACGGCGCCGTCACCTGGGACGACTTGTCGAAGCGGATGGAAACGATCTCGCGTCCGTCGCGCGCGGAATGGATCTCCCGCTCCGCTCCGAATTCGGAAATGCGCCCGAGCGCGACGCGGCCTGCTTCATTGTAGAGGGCCAGGTCGATTCCACCACGACGCTTCGTGTGAATTGCAGCCCATACCTTCTCCTGTCCCGCCAGCCGCATGTAGACGATCTGCTTGTTCCCCCAGTCGACGTCGAGGTTCGGCGACGCCGCAAGTAGATCGTCAAACAGCTTGTCGAGGACGTCCGCGTCCCACTTCACTCGCTTGCCGCTCGGAAATCCTTTTCTCGCGACGTGCCACTTCCGACCGAGGACCTTCCACGGGGTGAGATCTTCTTTGTTGAGATCGCCACGGCCTGTTTCTGTGAGATAGGCTTTCGCAGCAGTCTTCAGGAAGTCCGCGAACTCCGGCGTGTCGATTTCGCGAAGCCAGTGGACCGTCACCGTCACTTCCTGCCACGGTCCTTTCGACTTTTTCACGCGGACGCGGTCACCGCGACCGTAAACAGGAATCTCGTCGAGGTCGTCGAGCGGCTTGATGTCGAGCGTCCTCAGCAGCTTCTCGCTATCGAAGGTGTTCCGGGGGACGCGAAACTTGAGACTCAACAACCACTCGTCGCCCGTGAGCGCATGCAGGAACCACGCTCCGGGGCGGTTCTCGCCGGTCAGCTCGACGACGGTTCGATCGTTCCAGTTCGCCGGACGGAAGCCCTTGAGCGACTCAAGCATGTCAACGACATGTGCGAGTGCCGCACCTTCCCATCGCGCGGGTTTTCCACTGTGTGCGATCCGGTTAACCGTATGCCACTGACGACCGTCCGCCTCCCACGGCATCTTCGCATCGCGGCCAACCTGCTTGAGATCGAGGTCTCCGGCCCGCTTGCGGCCGGCATCGTCGGCGCTGAAGACGTCCCGCTCCGCCCGCGGACCTGCTTCCAGAACCGGCGCGAGCATCTCCGCGGTGTACGAGCGAAGCAGCCTGGCGGCATCCGCGCCGCTCTTCGGCGACTTTCTGCCGTTCTTCCCGTTCTGCTTCCGATAGCTCTCCGCGTGGGCCACGACGTCTTCCGGCGTTCCCTCGGCGACGATCCAGCCCCCATCGCTTCCCGCTTCGGGACCGAGATCCACAACCCAGTCGGCCGTCTTGATGACGTCGAGATTGTGCTCGACAACAACGACCGTGTTCCCCTGTTCGACGAGACTGTTCAGAACCTTCAGCAGCTTGTCGATGTCGTCAAAATGGAGGCCGGTCGTCGGCTCATCCAGAAGATAGAGAGTCTTGCCAGTGTCGGGTCGCGCGAGCTCGGCCGCCAGCTTCACGCGCTGCGCCTCGCCGCCGGAAAGCGTCGGCGCCGACTGACCGAGCCTCAGGTATCCGAGTCCGATCGCCGTGAGCGTCGCAAGGTAGCGACGGATGCGCGGGATGTTTTCGAAGAGCTCGAGCGCGTCTCTGATCGGCATTTCGAGAACGTCGGCAATCGAGCGTCCGCGATACTGTACGGCGAGCGTTTCCTGGTTGTACCGCTTGCCGCGGCAGGTGTCGCACTCGACCCAGACGTCAGGAAGAAAGTGCATCTCGATTTTTTTCTGGCCATTCCCTTCGCAATCTTCGCAGCGGCCGCCGGGCCGATTGAAGCTGAATCGGGCGGGACGGTATCCGCGGACCTTCGCTTCGGGGAGCCGGCAGAAGAGCTCGCGGATTTCCTCGAAAACGCCGGTGTACGTCGCCGGATTCGAAGCAGGAGTGTTTCCGAGCGGCTGCTGATCGACGACTATCACTTTATTTACCTGCTCAACACCTTTGAGCTCGTCGTGCGGAGCGGGGGCATCGCCGCTCCGATTGAGATGCCGCGAGACCGCCCGCGCGAGCGTATCCTCGATCAGCGAACTCTTGCCCGAACCGGAAACGCCGGTGATTGCGACAAATGTTCCGAGCGGAATGCGAAGATCGACATTCCGCAGATTGTTGTGCCGCGCTCCCTTCAACTCGAGCCAGCCGCCGCCGGGAGGTTGACTGGTAAAAGCTTCTTCCCCCGAATTCATTCGCCGCGTGTGAGGGATCGCGATCGCCTTCTTTCCGGAGAGATACTGCCCGGTGAGCGAGGACTTGCGATCAGCGAGCTGTGTCGGATTTCCTTCTGCGGTGACCGTTCCGCCGTACTGCCCGGCGCCCGGTCCGAAGTCGTAGAGCCGATCGGCGGCATTGAGCACTTCGCGATCATGCTCGACAAGAAGAACGGTGTTGCCGAGGTCGCGCAGCTTGAGAATCGCTTCGATCAGCCGGTCGTTGTCACGCGGATGAAGTCCGATCGTCGGCTCGTCGAGAACGTACAGCACTCCTGTAAGTGCCCGTCCGATCTGCCCTGCGAGACGAATGCGCTGCGTCTCCCCGCCCGAGAGCGTCGGCAGCGAGCGGCCGAGCGTGAGGTAATGCAGGCCGACTTCCACGAGGAACGAGAGCCGGCCGGTCGCTTCATTGAGCAAGTCTCCCGCGATGCGCCGATCGGTCGTGTTGAGCTTGATCGTTTTCAGG
>JBFWWA010000675.1:0-2995 GCA_050246455.1 Planctomycetaceae bacterium | reverse complement strand
ATCTCAGGTGGTCGCTCCCGCTCTTCGCTTACTCGCTACGGAACGATTCATGCATCTCGGAATGCTCAAGACCCGGTCGGGATCACGACTTGTCGGCAAAGCTCTCGACGCTCCGGAGGGGCAATATGTCGATCTGCAGGGAGCCGATTCTTCGCTCCCCGCAACGCTCATCGAACTGCTGACAGCCGAAGACGGACTCGCCCGTGCAGCGATGGCCATTGCCGCCGGGACGAAGTCGAAGTCGTTCGTGTCGGGTGAGCTGGAAGCACCGATCCCCCGTCCCGGAAAAGTAATCTGCATCGGTCTCAATTACCGGGACCACGCCGAAGAGAGCGGGATGGCCATCCCGACCGAGCCCGTCTGCTTCAGCAAGTTTTCGAGTGCTGTCGTCGGTCCGGATGTGCCGATTGTGCTGCCGCGCGTCTCTGAAAAGGTCGACTTCGAAGCGGAGCTCGTGGCGGTCATCGGCAAGCGGGGGAAGAACATTCCGGAATCGAAAGCGCTCGCACATATCGCCGGATACATGAACGGCAACGATGTCTCCGCGCGCGACTGGCAGATCGGCAGACCGGGCGGACAGTGGCTCCTCGGCAAGACCCCCGACACATTCGCTCCGATTGGCCCCTGGCTCGTCACCGCCGACGAAGTGGGCGACCCGCAGAACCTGTCGATTCAGCTCCGCATCAACGGCCAGACGATGCAGAATGGGAGCACGAAAGAGCTGATCTTCGGAATGGAGAAGCTCGTCGCGCATCTGTCGCAGATCGTCACGCTCGAACCGGGCGATCTGATCTTCACCGGTACACCGCCGGGCGTCGGCATGGCGCGCAAGCCGCCGGTCTTTTTGAAAGAGGGGGACGTCGTCGAGGTGGAAATCGAAGGACTCGGCGTCCTCAGAAACCCGGTCGTTCGCGAATCAGCCGCATAGTTCCGTAGGGTATCGGCGACGAGAGGAGCGCAGCCCTACCAGCCTTCCGGCGCCGACAAGCCCGTCGCCGTGAACGACGCCGCAACGATCGGGCGCGGCATCGTCCGCGAATCTCCCCAGCCGTTGTTCTGGAAGTAGGCCGACATTGCGAGCGCGGGCTCGTGTCGCTGGTTCTT
The DNA here is from genome assembly GCA_050246455.1 of Planctomycetaceae bacterium. GTDB lineage: Bacteria > Planctomycetota > Planctomycetia > Planctomycetales > Planctomycetaceae > CAZVJA01. The sequence goes on along the minus strand of JBFWWA010000675.1, from coordinate 1,891 downwards.
CTGAAGCGCCTTCGCCATCGCCATCCACGCCCCTTCGAGATCTTCCGCATTCATCCGCGCATACGCGAGGCGATACCAGTCGTCGGCGGTGAGGTCGGTGCGGACCTCCGCGGATTCCGTCAACTCTTTGGCGGCGTCCTGCCAGAGCTGGTTACGGCCGTACGCAATTCCTAGCGACCACTTCGCATTCGCTTTCTGCTCGGGCGTGCTCCGCGGACACTCGCAAATTGCGCGCAGGAGCGGCGTCGCTCGCTCCCACTTGCCGGTGGAGGCCTGCAGGCGAGCCAGTGCGAGCCGCGCGTCGACCTGTTCTCCGTCGCAGCTGAGAACTCGGTGATACGTCTCGAGTGCGACGTCCTGCTTGCCGGATTGCTCCGAAAGTTTCGCTCTGAGCAGCAGCGCATCGACATTGTGAGGATCAATTTCAATGGCGCGATTGAGCGGCTCCGCCGCGAGCTCCGGGAGATCCTCATCGATGAGCAGCCGTGCGAGCTCGACCCGGCTCGTCATGTCGTCCGGATCGTTCTCGACCGCATGCGACAACGCTTCAATGGCATCGCGCCGCTTTCCCTGGGCAAGCAATGTTTTTGCAAGTTCGCGATGAACGTCGGGATCGTCCGGTGTCAGCTTGCCGGCGCGCTCCAGAAGTTCAGCGGCACGGTCGAAGTTCTCGGAGTCGGCTGCTTCGCGGGCGCGCTCCGTCAATCGATGCGATTCGACTTTCGGATCGGAAACGATTCCCCGGACCCACGCGCAACCCGACAGACTGCAGACGATCAGCAGCACGAGCACAACACCGTGGCGATGCGAAGCGCGGACCTCGGCCGGACGCCGCCGGATCGGGCGCACGCGCGGGATCGGACTCAGGAACGAGTCGCGCATGACGGATTCGCGAGGGGATCGCCGGCTGAAGAAGCGGAGCCGGATTTCGGAGAAACGGAGACGGGAAATGGGAGACGCGGAATGTTACCACCGGTCGTTTTTTGCCGGAAGACGAATCGAAATTTGCTCATAAATGCCGGAAAATGGAGAAGTTCGGTCTCCCTGCAGACTCGCCCCACTCCCCAGCTTGCCAAGACAATTTCATCGCTTTCTCTTCCCCCCCGATTCCCGTTTTTCTACCATCGCAGCCGAATTCAGGGAAAAACTACGTCACTGAGGTGTCGCGGCGGAAAACGCATCGCGACCGATCGAAAGGAAAAGGTTTGCAAATGGCGGAGCAGAAGGCGACGAACGTCACCTGGCATGATCATCGAGTTTCCGAGGCCGACCGGGCGAAGCTGAACGGCCACAAGGGAGCAGTCCTCTGGTTTACGGGACTGAGCGCCTGCGGCAAGAGCACTGTGGCGAATACCGTCGACCATATTCTCCACTCACGCGGCAAGCATTCATTCGTCCTCGACGGCGATAACATCCGCATGGGTCTGAACAAGAATCTCGGATTCTCCGCCGAAGACCGCGCCGAAAACATCCGCCGCATCGGCGAAGTGGCCAAGCTCTTCGCGGGCTCCGGCACCATCACCCTCACCGCGTTTATCTCGCCCTACAAGGCGGATCGCGACGCTGTTCGGGCCCTCTTCGCGAAGACCCCGGAACAGTTCGTGGAGATCTACGTCAACGCGTCGCTCGAAACGTGCGAGAAGCGCGATCCGAAGGGACTCTACAAGAAGGCCCGTGCGGGGGAGATCAAAGGCTTCACCGGCATTGATGATCCGTACGAGGCTCCCGAGAAGCCGGAGCTCGTGCTCGACGCGAACTCGAAGGGAATCGATGAGCTCGCGGAAGAAGTTGTTGCGTTCCTCGACAAGAAGGGCTACTTCACCGCCTGATTCGCGAATGGCGTTCTGCGCCGCAGGGATTCCAATGCATAAGCCCAGGGAATGCTTTCCCT
>JBFWWA010000674.1:0-2998 GCA_050246455.1 Planctomycetaceae bacterium | reverse complement strand
CGTCGAACTCGAAGATCTCGTCGCGAGAGGCGGTGAGCGGAAGCGGCGCGCGCTCGCCTCGCAATACGGCGACTTCACGATGCAGACGCGCACGAAACCCGTGAAACGGAACGCGGCTGCCGGGGGGCCAGAGATCCCGGTTCCGGCCGTCGGATTCGCACCACGGTCCGTAGCAGCAGATCCATCTGGCGAGTGGTGCGAGCCGGAACAGTTCCGCGACATCCGCACGCGGAAATTCGTCGGGGGCGTGCTGCACAACGACAAGCAGATCGGGATGACGACCTTCGATCGAGATCCGTTCGGCCGCGCCGGCGACGCGATCGACGCGGTCGATGGTGCTGCCCGGAAGAAGCTTCGGCAGATCTTCCGAGATCGACAACAGCTCGGGGGAATCGATTCCGGAGAGCAGGAGCACGCGCATCAGAACGGGCCATCCTTGAAGATTCCGGAACTCCGTCCGCTTTCCCGCGAGGGTCGGACGGGGACGTCGGCCGCTCAGCTCTTCGTCCGAATCTCCGCGAAGCGTACGCAGAGGAAACGGAGGATGTCGCGGACCGAGATGATGCCGGTCGGGCGGCACTTGTCGTCGACGATGGGAATGTGCCGGTAGCCGCCGATATCCATGGCATGCAGCGCGTAGGCGATGGAATCCTGCTTGCGAATGGCGGCCGGCTTCTGCGTCATGAATTCCGAGACGGGCTTTTTGAGCGCGCTCATTTCCGACGAGACTTTGTTGAGGACGTCCCGTTCGCTGAAAATACCGACGAGCACGCCCTCTTCAACGACCAGCAGGCAGCCGATCTTCCGCTCGACCATTTCCCGAACGGCGTCCTGCACCGAAGTCGATGCGGAAACCATGGCCGGCTTCCGCGGAGCCAGCACCATGATGCTGTGCTTCGAGATCGACTCTTCGAGGTCGCTCGGGCAGAGGAGGTCAAACTGTGAAAGCGGCTGGCCGCACGCTTCACAGACATCGACCCCTTCGATGTTATCGTGGCTGCAGTCGGGACAGATCATGGCAACGTCTCCGCGAGCGACGGCCCTATCGGCTCGAGCCCATCTCGTTGAAAGTTGATATCCGAACCGCAGTCGACCTCGAAAATCCCTGACGAGCGCCGGCTATTCCACGATCCACGTGTCGCCGTCGTCGAACAGATCTTCGAGGTTTCCCGGGCCTTTCGATTTGATCACCGCGTCGGCCTGCGCGTTCACTTCCGCATCGTAGACGGGACGCTCGACGTCGCGGAAGACCCCCATCGGTTCGGGGAACTCCGGATGCCGCATCCGCGCCAGCAGAAATGCCAGCGAAGGCTCTTGTGCTTTTTCATCGTGGAAGAGGAGGTCGTCCTCGCTGACACCGTTGCCGAGCGTGACGATTTCGGGCCGGCTCATCTCGCTGACGCGAATTCCCTTGTCGTGGTTCTTGCCGAAGATGAGGGGCTTGCCGTGCTCGATGTAAACGACGTTGTCGTCCTTCGACTCCTTCTTCGAAGCGTATTCAAAGGCTCCGGAGTTGAAGACGTTGCAGTCCTGGTAGACTTCGACGAACGCCGTCCCCTTGTGATGGGCGGCGCGTTCGAGGACCGTCGTCAGATGCTTGATGTCGACGTCGACGGAGCGGGCGACAAACGTCGCTTCCGAGCCGATGGCGACGCAGAGCGGGCTCAAGGGGTTGTCGACCGAGCCGTACGGCGTGCTCTTGGTCCGTGCGCCGAGCGGGCTGGTGGGGGAGTATTGCCCCTTCGTCAGTCCGTAAATCTGGTTATTGAACAGGACGATCTTGAGATCGACGTTGCGGCGGATGGCATGCATCAGGTGGTTGCCGCCGATCGACAGCGAGTCGCCGTCGCCGGTGATCACCCAGACCTGCAGGTCAGGCCGGCAGAGCTTCACACCGGTGGCGATGGCCGGGGCGCGGCCATGGATGCCGTGGAAGCCGTAGGTGTCCATGTAATACGGGAAGCGGCTGGAGCAGCCGATGCCCGACACGAACACGAACTTTTCCTTGGGGATGCCGAGGGTGGGCAACACCTTCTTCATCTGGGCGAGAATTGAATAATCGCCGCAACGCGGGCACCAGCGAATTTCCTGGTCGCTCGCAAAATCTTTGGCTGTCAGCACTGGGAGATCGACGCTCATCGGTTCTATTCTTCCAGCAGTTTTTGAATGGCTTGGTTGATTTCCGACACAAGAAACGGCTTGCCTTCGACCTTATTGAGGCCGACGGCATCGACAAGATAGTTGTTGCGAATGAGGAACCGGAGCTGACCGTTGTTCAGCTCGGGAACGAGAACCTTCTTGTACTTCTTCAGCAGCGCCCCCATGTTCTTCGGCATGGGGTTCATGTAACGCATGTGGGCATGCGCCACTTTCTTTCCGTCGGCCATTGCCTGCCGGACGGCTGTACGGACCGAACCGTAAGTTCCACCCCAGCTCAGGACGAGCAGGTCGCCGGTTTCCGGCCCTTCGACGGTCTGATCCGGAATGAATTTGGCGATACCGGCGATCTTCGCTTCGCGGGTATTCGTCATGTGCTGATGGTTCGGGGCCGAGTAATCGACGTTGCCGGTGATGTCCGATTTTTCGAGGCCACCGATGCGGTGCTGCAGCGCCGGAGTTCCCGGAAGAGCCCACGGGCGGACGAGGTTCTCGTCGCGCTTGTAGGGAAGGAAAACGCCGTTGCCGTTGAACTCGGTCGGGTGGCTGTATTTCACCGGTTTGAGATCTTCGACCTTCGGAATCCGCCACGGCTCGGCGCCGTTGGCGATGTAACCGTCGGAGAGGAAGATGACCGGCGTCATGAAGTCGACGGCAATCCGGAGCGCTTCCTGAATCAGTTCGAAACAGTCGCCCGGCGTGGAGGCCGCGAGGATCGGAATCGGAGATTCGCCGTTGCGGCCGAACATGGCCAGCAGCAGGTCCGACTGCTCCGTCTTCGTCGGCAACCCGGTGCTCGGGCCGCCGCGCTGCACGTCGATGATGACCATGGGGAGTTCGG